>BJFZ01000004.1 GCA_014190175.1 Actinomycetes bacterium
CAGATACATTGCACCCTGATGAGTACCAACTTCTTTTCATCGCAAAAGGTGGCGGAAGTGCCAATAAAACATTTTTGTATCAGGAGACGAAGGCGATTCTAAATCCAACGTCATTTATGAGTTGGCTAGAAGATAAATTGGTTTCTCTCGGAACCTCTGCTTGTCCTCCGTACCATTTAGCTATTGTTATTGGTGGAACTAGTGCTGAACACACTGTTAAGACGGCAAAGTTAGCAAGTACTAAATATTTAGACTCACTTCCATTGCAAGGTGATGCTAAAACTGGACATGCTTTTAGAGATATTGAATTAGAGGCTCAAGTTCTTGATCTCACAACCAGAATCGGCATTGGCGCCCAATTTGGAGGTAAGTACTTCTGTCACGATGTAAGAGTCTTACGCTTACCTCGTCACGGTGCCTCTCTTCCAATCGCAATCGCCGTTTCCTGTTCTGCAGATCGCCAAGCTTTGGCAAAAATTACTAAAGAGGGCGTTTTTATTGAGAAATTAGAACGCGATCCGGCCAGGTTTTTACCAGAAACAACTGACCAACATCTTGATGACGATGTAGTAAAAATCAATCTAGACCGTCCAATGAAAGAAGTCCTCGCTGAACTTTCAAAATATCCAGTTAAAACTCGACTTTCATTAACTGGAACACTTGTAGTTGCCCGAGATTTGGCCCATGCAAAATTAAAAGAGTTGCTTGATGAAGGAAAACCACTTCCTGATTACATGCTTAATAATGCGGTCTATTACGCAGGTCCGGCCAAGACTCCTGAGGGTTTTGCATCTGGCTCTTTTGGCCCAACCACGGCAGGCCGGATGGATTCATATGTTTCCCAATTTCAAGCAGCTGGTGGATCAATGATTATGTTGGCAAAAGGAAATCGATCAGCAGCAGTTACTAATGCATGCAAAACTTATGGTGGATTTTATTTAGGATCCATTGGTGGTCCGGCCGCAAGGTTGGCCCAAGATTGCATTAAGAAAGTTGAAGTGCTTGATTATGAAGATTTAGGCATGGAAGCTATTTGGAAAATTGAGATTGCAGATTTCCCGGCATTTATTGTTGTTGATGACAAAGGAAATGATTTCTTCGCAGAGCGTCAAACAGTTGTTGCAATTGGTAAACGTCCCGAATAAATAATTTACTTAAGATTATTTCTTAATACATATTTATGCGATAAAAAGTACGCAAAGCTTTGCATGGTGTTTGGTAACGGACCTTTATATATTTCAATCCCCAAGTCATCTGCGTTATGGGGTTGGTGCGCCAATCTGATCCAATCGATTCGTACTTAGTTGCCGGGTAAGCCTGCGGGATTCCGTGCGCTCCGGTGACTTTGTTTCGCGAGCGGTAATTCCATCTACTTTCCTTGGTCCAAAGTGTGTTGAGGCAGGTGTATTGAGCGGCTCCCCAGCCATATTTGTCTTGAGCCATCACTTTCCCGATGCTGCGCGCCCCTTTGGGGGTTTTGGCTTTCTCCACCAATTTCAAAGCGTTGAGAGCACCGGCAATAGTGGAGGGGGTGACCCGGCTGGTGGTTGGCACCTTGGTTGAGATCAACAAGGCCGGAGTCGGCGGCTGCTCGGCAACAACCGGGGCCAATTCGGTTGCGGCCGGGGTGCCAACTGAATCAACTGGTTGAGCTGGTTGAGCTGGTTGAGTTGGCTCCACATTTAAATTTGCGGGTGGAGTTGCTGTGGCCGAGGAAGTTGCATTAACTAAAACTTCTTTAGGTGAACTTTCATCACCAATTGCCGGCGCCGAGAGCAGGAGGGTTGGCAAAAGTGCAAAAGCTAATCCGCGGGCGATATTGCTATGCATCTTTCACACCTCCCAATTCTTCTAGCCTTGTTACTTCTTCCGTTTTACTTCTTGCTATCCGACCTTTGCCGGACAACGCCCCGAACTAGCCGCCAATTTTCATGGCGATTTGGTGGGGGGGAAGGCTCTACCATCCCAAACTATGCCCCTTAGCGGTCAAATCTAAATGGCCTTTTTTCTCTGTGAGTTTCCCTAAAATTTACCTGTGGAAAAGTGTTTCCGCAGGTCAACGTCTTTTGGCTCAATATATGAGAGATAGCCGACATTCCTGACCTCCCCTAATTTTCGATATCACGTAACTGCCAATAGGGGCTACATTGGAGATAACTTCCTTGAAGGAGGGCCGATTAATTTGGAAATTATCTTTCACACTCGAAAAGCTGCGATCGCGGCAGATTTTAAAAAAATAGCAACTGAAAAAATCAATTCTTTGCAACGACTGCATGTAAAAGTTGATCGAATTGAAGTTGAAGTGATTCATGAAGGAAATCCAAGCCAAGGCAAACGCTCGCACACCGTCATCATCACCTCACATGGCGCCGGTCCATTACTCCGTGCCGAAGCTGCCGCCTTCAATGACCTAGCCGCTTTTGATGAGGCGATCCGCAAGGTCGAATTACAGATACGCAAAAGACATGAGCGATCAGCCGACCACAACCACCAGAGCCTGAAAGCGATCCCGGCCGACCCTGATTTGCCCTAGTTTCGCCACTGTCCTTTAGCCATGAGTCACGCTCACTGGCTTGGGCATACCAGAAGTCTGAAGAAGGCCACGCCCCTGACTGGAAGAGTAGGTATTACCTACTTAATTCGGTAACCAGCCGGGCATTTGGGGGCAGTGCCAGAGAGTTTCCGCGTTAACTTTCCTTTAGTACAGGTAATAGTTTTGACAACTTTTTTAACATCTTTTTTAACATCTACCTGCTTAACTGGTTCAGCAATAGTTGTAGTTGTCACTACCGGTTCAACAATTTTTTCTTGAGTTAACTTAACTTGAATTGTAGGTTGTGAATAATTAAAACCATTTGCGGATAATTTGATAAAGCCATTACTTTCATTTAAGACATTTGTTTCTACGGTTGTCTTTGCTGATGTACTTACGACTGAGATTGAGGCTTTAAGTGGTGCTTTAGAAAACCCGTACATACAACGAGCCACTTGTGAATTCATCACTAAGTCATAACTTCCAAGTAAATCTTCACCTGTAGAAGTTAAATGCGGCGCCGCTACTTTGTACTCCAAAGATTGCGAATCAGTATTAAAGACAGGTGGACCTGATGAATACATGGATGCATTTGTGGTGACTAAACCAGCAATTCCACTCTCGAGTTTTGTACATCTTTCAACATCGCCCTTAGCGTCACCGTCAATGGTTGAGATAGCCCATGCTGATGGCATCGCAGCAGCACGGTCTCCTAGCAGTGGCAACCAACTCTTCAACTCTGCCAAAGTGTCATCAGTAAAGACTGAATTTGTGTCATTTAATACCGAAGTCAGAGTTAAATCTCCATTTATTGGTCCGAAGTAACCAGAGCCATATCTTGGAGGTTTGGAATATCGAAGTTTCAAATCTTCTGGCAGTGAATTTGTATCAACCCAGCCAAAAACTGTGGGAACTTTTATCGGGTTCGCAATTACTGAAAAATTCATCAATCCATCTTTAATTTCACTGGTGATCTCAGGAGTGCTAAACCTTCCATGCCACCAGCCTGTTAATTGATTTTTGAATTTAGCACTAAATCCAAAAGCAATACCTTCGGGAAAAGTTTGAATCGTTAGACATTTTGTTGTGGTAGCAAATTGGCACGCCGGATCGATGCTATCTCCGTTAGTCATGCTGTAAGAAGTGTAAGTCTGCGTATTTATTGAAACTTTACTCGCAGAAAAATTCCCTGAAGTCATTGAGACTGGGAAAATGCCCGCTCTGGTTCGCCAAATCTTGAATACTGATCCATTTCCACTACCTTGCATTTCAACTTTTAACATGTACTTATCGCCGCCTGCATGAGGCGCCTCAGGTATTGAGAAAATTAATGGTGGTCCACCTGTTGGCAACCCCTTTGCTGAATCACCAGCAAAATCGTAAATTAATGAACTTTCAATTGGTCCCTCATAATTTACCTTCAACTCTTTGCCCGCTGCGTTACGAGCCGACATTCCAGTTACGCATTCGCTTATAATTTTCTCACTGCAAAGTTGCAAGTTCGCACTCATTTGTTGAACTACTGTTTTTGCGCAAAGTGGGTCAGTAAAAGATTTGCAAGCAGTTACGCTTTCTACTTTATCTTTACTTCCATCTAGTGAAATTAAATAAGAAGAAAATCGTAAGAGTTCTAAGGATTGCTGAACTAAAATTCCATATTGACCCGGTTTTGAAGCTGCGGTGCGCTTCCACTGTTCATCAATTGGTTTAGCCACTTCGCCTAATGCTGGAGTTTGCAATGAAATTAGCAGGCTGGCCGTAAGTAAGGTGATGGCGTACTTTTTCAGGCTCACGGCCGAACACCTCATCACTGCAGCAGAATGGCTACGTAGTTGATAAGGATACTTGAATTATGAGGTTGGGCTGATGGCAAATGGAAAATTGGAACTTAGGTGAGTATAACTGGGATTCTCAGATCTCCTCAATTTGGCAGTTTAAGTAACCCAATATGTGTAAAAAAGGTTGATTTTTGATTTCGCATTGCGAGGCACCAAGCCTGCGTTTACCCTTAGGGCTTATTGATTGATCATTAAGGAGCCCAAGTGAAATACAAATCAGTAAAGGGTTTACTCACAAATGATGAGTCACTTATCCCTGCTACTTTTATCGATAAACTTGAAGATATTTTGCATGGTTTTCTTGGAATAGTTTTATTTGTTATTTCAGTCTTGGCTGCCGGTTACAGCTTGCAAAGACTAATTGAAACTCGACCATTTTTCCCAGTTGGAATGATTCAAGGAATTAATGACATTCTCTTTGTGGTAATTATTCTAGAGCTGATGCGAACTGTAATCGTGCGATTTACTGATGGAATTTTTCAACTGGATAACTTCTTAATTATTGGTGTGATCGCAGCAGTCCGACATATCCTCACGGTCGGAGCATCTCTTACCATGGAAAAAGAGAAGACAACCGAGTTTTTTAATCGTGCGCTTATTGAAATGGGCGTCAATACTGGCATCGTCTTAACGCTGGTCTTTGCACTATTTTTATCTCGCGCGGCACGCGCAAGAGGCGCTGCAAAGTAGCGTAAAATATTTAACCGCATAGTTAGGAACTCTTGCTGGTGGCTCGAGGACGCGTGAGCAAAGCATTAGTTTTTAGGGTTTGAAAATGCGGGTCCTAAAATCGAGGCGATGTCCAAGACATTTAATCCAATTAACTCGGCCATGGCATTTCGTGCTTTGCTAGCCTGTCGATTGCAGATCGCATTCGCGACTTTTTCATGCTCCTCAATTCTTCTTCCATGTCCTATCCCCACGGTTACTTCCACACTTAGCCGCAATACTGATTCAATTGCGACCCCAATCTGAACAAATATGTCGTTGTGGGTAGATTGGAGAATTGCCCTGTGGAATTTCAGGTCTGCTTCAATAAAAGCAATTTCATCATCTTTCGCATAATTTAATTCCCTAGCAAGTGCGGCAATAAGTTGGAGCTCGGGGTCGCTGGCTCGTTCAGCAGCGAGTGCACAGGCTGCTGGCTCAATAATGGATCTAAGGTCTGTTAAATCTCGTAAAAACTTTGGATCAAAATTTTGCCCAATTCTCCAAAATAGGATTTCTGGATCTAGTAGTTGCCACATGGAACTCGACAGTACCTGTGTTCCACGTTTAGGCCGGGTTTCGACCAACCCTTTGGCCGCCAGCACCCGAATGGCCTCTCGAATAACGCCTCGCCCAACGTTAAGTTTTTCAACAAACTCTTCCTCGAAGGGCAGGATCTCCCCGACGGCATATTTGCCATTAACAATGTCGCGGCCGATGAGGGCTACCACCGCAGCATGGTTTAGCCGAGCGGGGGTAAGGGAAGTTTCAGTGCTCACTCGGACTCCATTTCTGTTCATTCAAGGCAAGGCATGGCGACCATAAAACAACTGTGTGCCGAATAACTTGTCGGATGTTATCAGTTGAGTGGTCAGTTGTGCACATGGAGTTTTAGCGGCTGATTGCTCACTTTTACGCCTATCGATCGCCCCTGGGGAAAACGAATAATTAATTAGTCGTACATATTGACATTGGGGTTGGTTTCCGCTTTTCTTATGGGGTTGGCAAAAATAATCTTTGTCCTCGAATAAAACCGGATAAAACCGGATAAAAAATGTTCCACTCGGGCGCGTGCCTGCCGCCCGTTTCAATCTAGAGATTAGGGGTAATTAGGTGAAGAAAACTTCGAAAGGTGCCGTGCTCTCGACGTTAGTTGCGCTAACAATGATCGGCAGCACCGTTGTAGCACCAGCATCATATTCCGCAAAGGCTCCCGCTTGGCCATCTCAGACTGCCAAACTCAAGGGCGTCACTCTCACGATGTGGTGCGCAGCCGCGTCTTTAGCAATTCCGAAAGCCGTTATTGCTGGCTTCGAAAAGGCTACTGGGGCAACGATTAAAGTTGTCACAATTCCAGATCCATACGAATCTCCAGTGCTAGCCAAGATCGCAACTGGTGACAAACCAGATGTCGCCTTCTGGTCGCCGACAAAGTCGGGGCTAACTAGCATTAACGCGAAAACTAACTTGCTCTCGCTAAATGGTGCCCCTTGGATCAGCGAAGTAGATCCTGCTCTTCGGGATGTATTTGGCCTGCTTGGTACAACTCGCTACGCAGCTTTGATCGGTACACCGAACTTAGTTGGCATGTTCTATAACAAGGAAGCCTTTGCTAAAGCTGGTATCACCACTCTTCCAAAAAACTTTACAGAGATGACCGCTGCTGCGGTGAAGTTGAAAGCTGCAGGCACAACGCCGTTCTACGACGCAGCCAAGGATGCTTGGCCAACTCAATTCATGGTGCAGAGCTTGCTCGGAGATGCTGCAAAATCAGGTTGGTACCAAAAGTTGAACTCACGTGAGGCCAAGTTCACGGACCCAACCTTCATCAATGCAGTGACCACTTATAAGTCACTTATCGATCAAGGTTTATATAACTCCGATATCAAAAGCGGCACCTTTGCAGCCCAGACGACAGCGCTATTAAAGGGTGATGTAGCGATGGTCAATCAGGGAAGCTTTTTAGGACCAGCACTTTTGGCAGAAGCTGGTGACGCAGCCACTCTCGACGCAAAGATTGGATATTTCGGTATTTCGCCAACTAGCAATTTAACGTTGTCCCTTCCTGGCCAGACCGATGCAATAGTCGCATTCAAAACCGGTAACGCCAAACGTGAAGCTGCTACTAAGCAATTTCTTTCATACTGGATGGGCAAAGGCTACAAAGCCTTCATCGATGACCGGAGCTACATCTCACTTCAACCAAAAGTTGCTTCGCCAGCTACCGTTCCGAAACTCTTTATTCAGGTCGCCGGTGGATTGAAAAATTCCGTCGGTGCAATCCAGTCGCAGGCACTTGCGACTCCTGACATTCACGTATATCTCAGCAACATGATCAACGGAACGATGACCGTTGAACAAGTTGCACAATCTATGCAGACGCAATTCGAGCAATTGGCAAAGGCCCAAGGCGCGAAAGGCTTCTAGGCAAGTTTTGGGTGGGCTTCATAAGAGTTATTCTTATGAAGCCCACCCTTACTTCCTCAAGTAAGGCCAAGTAATACAATCTTCAAGTGACGATCAAATGAGTACAGGTGCCAAAATAAAGTTGCTTATTAATAGACCGCGAATCAACCCGTACACGAAAGCGCACTCAACTCATCCAGTCTGGTTTATTGTTCCAGCTTTCTTCTTTTTAATAATTTTCTTCATCATTCCAACAATCTTGAATTTTGTGTACTCGTTTACCGACTGGTCGAGCTTCAAGACAGAGGTAAACTTTTCAGGGTTTAGCAATTTCAGCCAATTGTTTTCAAGTGGCAATCTCGTGGCAGATTTGCGCATCACAATTCTTTACGCAGTTCTGGTCGCAGTTTTTCAAAATATTTTTGGATTTGCCCTCGCACTTTTACTCGAACGAGATACGCTCCTTAACCGAATTGCTAGGGCAGCTTTTTTCATCCCAGTCATCATGTCGGCTTTAGCAGTCGGTTATGTTTTTCAAGCAGTATTAGAACCAAAGGGTGCCGTGAACTCCCTCATCAGTTTTATTTTGGGTCGACCTGTCGAAATCCCATGGTTATATAACACCTCATGGACGATTGTCGTTGTCTCTGTAATTCACGCGTGGAAGTGGATGGGTTTGGCGATGCTGATTTTTCTCGCCGGCCTCAAGACCATCGATGGTGAGGTACTCGAGGCAGCACGCATCGATGGTGCCTCCTGGTTTCAAACGCTTCGGACAATTCGGTTTCCACTCCTCGCACCGGCAATAACTTTTAACGTCGCAACTTCGTTGCTTGGTTCAATGAATAGCTTTGATATCGTTCAAGCAACAACTCAGGGAGGCCCCGGTGGAACAACGGAGCTGCTTAACATCTACATTGTTAGAGCATTTGGTCAGGGGCTGTTTGCACAAGCAACGGCAATGAGTTTGGTTCTCTTTATCTTGGTGATGGCTCTTGCATTTCCACTGATTTGGTCACTACGCAGAAGAGAGCAAATTCTGTGATAAAAAATTCTGAAACTTCGGTCTAGCGATGCTAACCAACGCAATACAACGCCCATCGCGAATCTTCCAGCCACTCGCAGTTCTGCTCACTATGTTTTTTTCCCTTGGTGTGCCGTTCTGGGTCATCATTGTCACGGCTGGTAAATCGGCAGTTGATGCGCGGCAACCTAACCTGGCGCTGCCTAACGACTGGGAGCTTGGCAAAAATATTTCTTCCACATTTAGCGAAGGTAACATGGGCGTCGCTTCGCTCGGAAGTCTTCTCCTATTGATTCCATCTGTCTTCGGAGTTCTACTGCTCGGAGCAATGGCATCTTGGGTGTTAGCTCGGCGGAAAACCCGTGGCCTTTCGATCGCGTACACGATCGGTATTAGTGGCGTGATTGTCCCACCCGCCATCGTTCCGATTGTGCTCTTGCTAAAACAGATCGGCCTGCAAGGCACCCCTACCGGATTAATCGGTGTGTACATCGGTATGTATATGTCCACCGTTATTTTCTTCGTAACTGGTTTCATTCGAACGATTCCCATAGAACTTGAGGAGGCGGCCCGCGTAGACGGCGCGAATCCGATGCGGGTTTTCTTTCGAATAATTCTGCCCTTACTCGGGCCAGTTATCGCGACCGCGACAATTTTGATTTCATTGTTCATCTGGAACGACGTATTTTATGCGCTATTTGTTATTGGCGGACGTCTCGATACGTTGCCATTGAACTTATATCAAGTAGCAAGTTCTGGTATGTACTTGCAAAACTGGAATTTGATTTTTACTTACATTCTTCTCATGACGCTTCCGATGCTGCTCGTCTTCATTTTCGCGCAACGTCGAATTATTTCAGGAGTCACTAGCGGTGCAGTTAAGTAGTTCACATCGCAGAAGAGTTAACCCATCACCGTCCCACTACTTTCAGAGTTAAATTGGCGCTTACGCGAGAAAGCTCCCACGTTAATCTCATTTCCGGTATGTCCACAGTGCACCCGCACGGGTTCAACATCATGGTTTCGACCCGCTTCAACTTCTGAGATCAGTTGGCAGATAATCTTGCCCACCATAGGAGCATTCTTAAATTGATTTCCACTAGTACCTATCGCTACATAAAAACCAGCAAGATCAGTTCGATCATAAATTGGAGTCCAATCAGAGGCGACGTCATAGACTCCAACAATTCCTAGTGGTGTATTAGGAATCTGCAACGCTGGCAGACGTCGTGCGGCTCTTGTAACTTGAGCTTCGAATCTTTCTTGCGTTCTATTCATATTTACTTTATCAACGTTATCGACCCATTCGAGTGGATCACACTCAGGTTCAGTGCCACCAACTAATAGGCCACCATTCGGCGTACCTCGCATATAGATCCCTAAATCTAGATCTCCCATGATGGGGCCGGGTAAGAGATTCAACGGTGCATTTACTTGATGAACCTCCTGTCGCATCGGTCTCACGCTGATGGTGAACTCACTGCCAACCCCAGCCATTTTGTTGATCTCACTCGACCACGGCCCACAGGCATTCACCACAACGTCAGCTGTGATCTTTTCTGATCCATTAATTTCAACACCAATAATTCGATTTCCTTTTTGGATTACTTTTGTCACAACAGATTTAAATCTAAATTGTGTTCCATGGGAACGAGCAGCGTCCGCTAAATTTTCTGCGGCTAAAAGCGGATCATTCACATAACCACCTTGTGGCGTAAAGAGAGCACCTAAAGAATCAGTGGAATCCTCCCAGAAACCTTCATCGTTAATAGATTTAGGAGGACCGTACTTTCCTGGATCCAAATGCGGGAGCTTCATCGCTAAGGTTTCTTTATCCCATAATTCAAAAGGGATTTTGGCCTGGGTGTATAAATCAGCAATTCTTTCTTTTGCAATCTCTGGTGCATCTAGCATGAGAACACCCACGTCAAAAAGTTGTGAATATGAAGTTAACTCAACCCCTAAATGCTCACGCCAATTCTTCCAGCAGTGATAAGACTCCCAGGCCAATGCAATTGAATCTAAAGTTGAGTAGTTAAACCGAATAATCGCACTAGATGCACTTGTGGATCCTTGACCTGCACCTGCACCTTTATCAATGACGAGGACATCATCACCATTACGAGAAAGTTCTAAGGCAATGGATGATCCAATTACTCCAGCGCCAATAATGATTGCTTTGCTCACTTATGAACAATAACGCGGAAGTTATATGTTGAAACTGTGGTGGCGGGTGAAGGATTTGAACCTTCGAAGGCAGAGCCGGGGGATTTACAGTCCCCTCCCATTGGCCGCTCGGGCAACCCGCCAGGGGATGAGAGCGAGCCAAGATTACCACCGCTGTGAGCGCTCAAAATCCCCTCTAGAAACTCCTATTGGCATCTACCAGCGCAGCCGTATCGTTTACCAATAACTTACTAAGGGGAACAAAAAATGATTAGAAAAGCGTTCATGATGCGACTTCAGCCAGGTGGTCTTGCGATGTATAAAAAATATCATGATGAAGTTTGGCCTGAATTAGTTGCTGAAATTGAACGTCAAGGTATTGCGAAGATAACTATTTTTGAAAATGATCCAATTCTTTTTATGTACTCAGAAATTAATGACCTCGAATCATGGAATCGATTATGGCGTTCTGAGATTCATGAGAAGTGGGGCGAAATTATGAACCCTTACATGGAGTTTAATTCTGAAGGATTAGTAGATGCCAAAGAGGTGCGAGAAATTTTTCACTTAGAAACTAAAGCTTGATACTTTCGATCATTTCTCTTATTTCTGGATAATCTCCCTCACGCGCTAATATTTTCTCTAAATCTTTAATCGCCATAGCTTTCTTTCCCATTGCCTGATAGCACTTAGCCCGCTCCACCAATGCCCGATTTAGCACCTCTTCACTAAGTGAACGTTTGGCTACAACAGTTTTAAAGACTTCAATAGCCGCGTCGTGAAAACCTTGTAGGGTGAAAGCAATCCCTCGGAATATCTGAAGCATCCCAGAAGTATCACTTTCAACTTCAATCTCTTCAGTTGCAGAAATTACTTCATCGTATAATTTCAAATCAATGTTTAACTCTGCCAAAGAAATTGCAGTGAACGGAGTTGAATCTAACGATTTCACCACTTCCTTAGCTTCTTTAATTTTGTCCATTTCTTGCAATACTTCTGAATACAGCAGTCCAAGTGCTGTTAGATTAAAAGGATACGGGCTTGAGATCCCTCGAGTTATTTGTACTTGCGGATACATCCGTGAGAAATACTTATCTACAATGTAATGATCAAATAGTTCGGTACGTTTTTCCCACAGTTTTGTCATCCAGAGTTCGCCATCAGTAACAGATTCATCATTTCTCATAGCGTGAATTGCAGCGATGGCTAAGCATGGCAGTTCAAGTAAAGGAAATTCCCGAGTTAGTAATTGGGTCTGTCTAATAACTTTCTTATCTGGCCATTTATTTTCTTCATCAAATGCAGCAAGTAAAAACTTATGAAAAGCACGCTCTCTTTTAGTGGCAATTAGTCCAGGTGTTGGCGCTGGGACCTGTACCGCACTTGCAGCCTCTGCTATTTGAGATTCTTTAGCTCTCCGCTGGGATTTCGTGCCCCTGAGTGAAGTCTGCTCAACGCTATACAGGCCAGTGCCAGGCAATCCAACTGATGAATAAACCTGGCCTTTTGTGTTAACAGATACTCGAGCACCCGGAACACCAACTGATAACCCCAAAGCACTTTTGCTGAAATTCAATCGAACTCCAGGAATCAACTGAATCGAGCGCCTAAACCGTAAGGACATGATTTAACTTTAACGCAATTATTTGAAAAAAGATGCTATTAGAATTTATAGGCGATTCAGAGTAATATAACCGTAATAATATTTGAAAGGCAGATTTAAAATGGCAGATTTTAGTTTTGATATAGTTTCTAAAGTAGATTACATGGAACTTGATAATGCTTTGAATCAAGCCGATCGTGAATTAACCACTCGATTTGATTTCAAAAACACTGGCGTGAAGATTGAAAAAGATGGTGAAAAGATTTTGATTGAGGCTCAGACTGAAGAGCGGGCAAAAGCAGCTCTTGATGTTTTCAAGGATAAATTGATTAAGCGCGGAGTTTCCCAGAAGCATATCGATCCAGGTCTTCCATTTTTATCTGGCAAGATCTACAAGATTGTGGTTCCAATCAAAGAAGGAATATCGCAGGAGCATGCTAAAAAACTCGCAAAATCATTGCGAGATGATGGTCCTAAAACTATTAAGACTCAGATCCAAGGCGATGAATTACGAGTAAGTTCAAAGAGTAAAGATGATCTACAAGAAGCGATTGCTTTTGTTAAAGCCCAAGATCTAGATTTCGCTCCTCAATTTACGAACTTCCGTTAACAACTTGACTAGATACCGCACTGGGCTAGTCTATGGCGTAGCTGCTTACGTAATTTGGGGATTGCTCCCGCTTTATTGGGGCGCACTGGGAAATACAAAGGCTTTTGAAATAATTTCCCACCGAGCGGTCTGGTCTTTGCTTGTTTGTTTTATTGCTCTTTCCTTCCGCAAAGAATTCCGTAGCGCATTTAAAGCGTTAAAGAACCCGCGCACACTTGCCCTACTTGCACTCACCTCTGGGCTTCTCTCAGCCAACTGGGCCATTTATATCTGGTCTGTGACTGTCAATCGAGTTGTTGAAGCCTCCCTTGGTTACTACATCACCCCATTAGTTAACGTAGCCTTTGGCGTATTTATGTTGCGCGAAAAGATGCGCCCACTTCAATGGGCTGCGGTTTCAGTGGCTGCAATCGGCGTCGCAGCGCTCACCTTTGATTTTGGACATTTGCCGTGGATCGCAATTGGTTTAGCGGTTTCCTGGGGACTTTATAGTGTCATTAAAAAATCTTTACCGGTAACCGCATTGCAAGGATTAACCGTAGAAACTTTGATTGCGATGTTCCCTACGCTTACATATCTATCGATGTTACAAGTGAATGGTGATGCTGCCTTTGGAAATTCTTTATGGCTCTCATTAGGTTTGGCTGGGGCCGGAATTATGACCGTTGCTCCCCTACTATTTTTTAATGGATCAACAGTGCGCTTACCGTTAACTGTTGTCGGATTATTGCAATACATCACACCAACAATCATGTTCATAATAGGAGTAACCGTTAATGGAGAAGCGATGCCTTTGGCGCGCTGGATTGGATTTTTTGCAATATGGGTTGCGTTAATATTTTTAGGTAGTGATTTATGGAAATCAGGAAGAGCGAGTAACCAAGGAATCGCACAAAGTTAAAAACGCTGAAGTAGTTTCATTTACTGGTAAAGCTGAAAGTAATTTTCGAGAATTTTCCGCATATTGCAACGTAATAGTGCGTGCTTCATCTAGCGCAGGATGAGATCTGAGTGCGTTTAGCACTTCTATAACTTCACGCTCATCTGAAATCGGAGCAGCCAATGAGGTGAGCAACTTTTGATCTTCTGGGCGATTGGCTTTTTGAACTAGCAAAGTCACTAATGTCGGTACGCCTTCGCGCAGATCAGTTCCTGGTGTTTTGCCAGATTCATTTGTTTGACTGGCAATATCAATAACATCATCAGCGAGTTGGAAAGCTAGGCCGATCTCTTCTCCGAAGGTGGTAAGCGCTTCAACTATTTGCGGAGCAGCACCAGATAACAAGGCACCGAAACGAATGCTGGTTCCGAATAGCGAACCAGTTTTATCGGCAATCACCGAAATGTAATGCTCTAATGGATCCACACCATCTTGTGGACCTTGAGTCTCCCTGATCTGCCCAATAACTAATCGTTCAAAAGTTCGCGCTTGAAGTCGAACCGCTTCGGGGCCTAAATCGGCTAATAAATCAGAGGCTTTTGCAAAGAGGTAATCACCAGTCAAGATTGCAACAGCGTTCCCCCAGCGTTCATTGGCACTTTCAACCCCACGACGCAATGGCGCTTCATCCATAACATCATCATGGTAAAGCGTTGCAAGGTGAGTTAATTCGCAAACTACCGCTGCTTCAATTACTTGACGTTCGCCACTATTTCCATAATTAGCAGCGAGCAAAGTCAGTACAGGACGCAATCGCTTGCCACCCGCAACAATTAGATGACGGGATGTTTCATTTACAAATGGATATTTTCCTTCAACGTGAGCAAAAAGTAATTTTTCTACCAGATCTAAACGTCTGGTCAGATCTTGCTCAATCTCAGGAGCTAGATCTGGAAGCGTTGCCATTTGCTAACCGGCAAAAAATGCAAGGGAATTTATTGCTGAGATAACAGGTTGTGGGTAGATACCCATAACCAAAGTAGCAACCGCACAGATTGCAATCGTTGCAGCAGTCATCGCAGATGGAATTACCACCGAAGTGCCATCTTCAACAGGATCGCTAAAGTACATCAGTACAATGATGCGGATATAAAAGAAGGCTGCAATTGCACTAGCAAGCACACCGGCAACAACTACTGAGATATTTCCACTCTTATACGCGGCAGTGAAAATTGCAAACTTTCCCACAAAACCGCTTGTGAGTGGAATTCCAGCAAGTCCTAGTAAAAATAGGGTGAAAGTTCCAGCCACTAGTGGTGAACGCTTTCCTAACCCTACCCAGCGGTTCAAATCACTAACTTCGCCACCAGAGTCCCGCACCAAAGTTACAATTGCAAAAGTTCCAATTGTGGTAAAGCCATAAGTAAACAAATAAATCAAAGTTGCATTTAAGCCATCTTTACTCAAAGCGATAATTCCAGTTAGTAAGAAACCAGAGTGCGCAATTGCAGAGTATGCAAGCACACGTTTAACATCTTTTTGAGCAATCGCAATGACTGTACCGATCGCCATGGTTGCAATTGAAATTGCAATCAAAATTGGGCGCCAACTCCAAACCAAACCGCCAACTGCAAAGTAGTAGATTCGAATTGCAGCACCAAATGCGGCAACTTTGGTTACAGCGGCCATGAAGGCGGTCACTGGAGTTGGTGAACCTTGATAAACATCTGGAGTCCAAGCATGAAATGGAGCGGCAGAAACTTTAAATAGCAATCCAACTGTAAGTAAAGCTAAACCGAGTAGCAAAAATTGGTCGCTTCCGCCTGATTCGACAATTGATTTACGGATTCCGTCAAAAGTAGTATTGCCTGCTTGACCATAAATAAATGCTGAACCAAATAGGAAGAAAGCCGATGAAAATGCACCTAATAAAAAGTACTTGAGTGCTGCTTCCTGGGAAAGAAATCTGCGACGTTGCGAAAGTCCTGCCATCAGATAGAGCGGAAGTGACAAAACTTCTAAAGATACAAAAAGAGTCAATAAATCATTGGCTGCTGGAAAAAGCATTGCTCCAGAAATTGCAAAAAGAGTTAATGGGAAAACTTCGGTTTGCTGCAATCCAGCGACTAGGGCCTTTTGTTCTTCATTTGAACCTGGAATTGCCGCAGCCTGCGCCGTAAAGGATTGAAAGCCGCGCTCTGCAATTAATAGTAAGCCTAAGAAACCAAAAATTAGTACTGAGCCTTGTAAAACAATCGCAACTCCATCAATTGACATCGAACTTACGGCTGCTTTTGAACTTGTGTTGCGGATTAAGACAAGTTGTAAGAACGCTAAAGCAATCGCAGCAAAAGCGGTTCCGGTTTGCAAAATATAACGGTAGCGACTGGAAACAAATGCCTCAATGAGCACTCCAATAAGTGCTGCTGCTAAAACAATAAGAATAGGTCCCAGTATTCCGTATTCAATATTTGGAGCGTTCATTACTTTCCTCCCGTAATTCCCGTAATTTGCAGGGCTGAAAGCGTTGCGCTAGCCGCAGGATTGATTACATCCAATAATAGTTGCGGATAGAAACCAAAGAAAATTATTACCGCTATGACAGGAGCAATAGAAACTTTTTCACGCAAAGTTAAATCAGTTAAGTTTTCATTCCCTGGTGTTGTCGGACCATGTAAAGCACGTTGAACTGGAATCAAAATATAAAGTGCTGCAAAAATAATTCCAATAGTTCCGATAATTGCTGGAATTGGATAACGGGCAAATGTTCCAACCAGGACCAGGAATTCGCTTACAAAGGATGAGAGGCCAGGCAATGCAAGGCTGGACATTCCAGCGATAAAGAATGACCAAGCCATTATCGGTGTAACTCTTTGCAATCCACCGAAATCTGAAATTCGCTCAGATTTACGACGTGAGATCATCCACCCCGCAATTAAAAATAATGCCGCGGTTGAGAAGCCATGATTAATCATGTACAAAGTAGCGCCAGAGTGCGATTGCTCAGTGAATGCAAATATGCCGAGAGTTATAAATCCAAAGTGCGAGATAGATGTATAAGAAATCAAAGCCTTAATATTTCCATCACCCGATGAGGTGCCTTGAGCAATAGCCAAAAAAGCCCCATAGAAAATTGATATTAAGGAGAGCACAATAATTGTTGGGCCAAACTCTTTTGATGCTTCTGGAAAGAGCGATAGACAGAAGCGGATCATTCCGTAAGTACCAACTTTGTCCAGTACTCCAAGAAGTAGAACTGATGTTCCTGGGGTGGCAGCGCGAGCAGCATCAGGTAGCCAAGTATGGAATGGCCATAATGGAGCTTTAATCGCAAATGCAATAAAGAAGCCAAGGAACAAGATTCGCTGAGTCACTGGGTCAATTGATAATTGTGACAGCACATTGATATCAAATGTTGGAGCTGCTAATTGATTTCCACTAATTACATACAAGCCAATTATTGATGCGAGCATCAACAATCCACCAAATAATGAGTAGAGCAAGAATTTAACTGCTGCGGCGGCTCTCGCTCCGGTGCCATATCCACCAATGAGGAAGTAAACCGGAATCAGCATTGCTTCAAAGAAGACGTAGAAGAGAAAAATATCAGTGGCAGCAAAAACTCCAACAATCATTGTTTCAAGAATTAAAATTAGCCCAAAGAAGTTCTTTACTGACCAACGTCCACCTTCAGCTTCATTCCAACATGCCAATATGACTATTGGAGTTAGGACCAGCGCTAGCAAAATCAATAACAGCGAGATTCCATCTACACCTAAAGCGTAGTTAATCCCGAAAGCGGGAATCCATTGATGCTGCTCAACAAATTGAAAACCGGTGGCAGAGCGATCAAATGAAAATGCCATTCCTAATCCAGCAATTGCCACGACTATGGAAACACCAAGTGCAACTTGCTTAGCCAGCAAATTGCTACCTTTAGGAAGTAAAAATAATGCGGCGCTTCCAACAAGTGGAAGTAAGCCCAAAATAGTTAAGGAGTTCATAGCGTTACCACCAAAATTGCGGTGAGGATGGCAACTGTTCCAAGCAAGATCAGTAGCGCATAAGATCGAACATATCCGGTTTGTGTCTTTCTAAGATCGCCAGCCAATCGAAGCGTCATTGCACCTACTCCGCTAACTGCACCATCAACTACTCTCTTATCAAGGAATGCGAGCACCCGCGTTAATGATTGCCCTGGACGCATAAATACGCTCTCATTGAAATCATCTTGCAATAGATCTCGACGTGCGACTTTGGTCCATATGGTGACATCAGTTGGGGCTGATGCCGGAATAGTTTTACGACCATATTTTGCAAATGCGATAGAAATGCCAATCGCTACTGCAAACATCGCAAGTCCGGTGACCACTATTGGTGCCAATAGTTCAGTTTCATGTTCATGATGCTCTTTATCTACAACAGGTGCTAAAAAGTTTTTCAATCGATCGCCATTGCTGAAAATAAATCCAGTTGTGACGGAACCTATTGCCAACAAAATCATCGGCGCTGTCATTAACCAGGGAGATTCATGTGGATGTGCTGCAGAATCCCAACGCTTAGTACCAAAGAAAGTCATCAACATTACGCGCGTCATATAAAACGCGGTAATAGCTGCTCCGAGCAAAGTTACGCAACCAAGAATGATTCCTTTACTGCCACCAGCATTAAAAGCGGTTTCTATAATTTTGTCTTTTGAATAAAAGCCAGCAA
Organism: Actinomycetes bacterium; assembly: GCA_014190175.1. Next base: position 18,482 of record BJFZ01000004.1, read on the forward strand.
ATGGTGGGATTCCAATAATTGCTAAATATCCCAGACCAAATGTCGCAAAAGTTATTGGCATAACTTTACGAAGTGCTCCGTATTTACGCATATCCACTTCATCATTCATTCCGTGCATAACCGAACCGGCACCAAGGAACATTCCAGCTTTGAAGAATCCGTGTGTAAGCAAGTGCATCATTGCGAATGCATAACCGGCTGGTCCGAGACCAGTTGCTAAAATCATGTAACCAATCTGCGACATCGTTGATGCTGCTAATGCTTTCTTAATGTCATCTTTAGCCATACCGATAACTGCGCCAACTAGCAGGGTTATGGCACCAACGATCACTACTAAAAGTTGTGCTGTAGGTGCATTATCAAAAACAAAATTTGATCTCGATATTAAGTAGACGCCAGCAGTAACCATTGTCGCGGCATGAATTAATGCTGAAACTGGAGTAGGACCGGCCATTGCATCGCCAAGCCAAGCCTGTAACGGAAATTGTGCTGATTTTCCAACAGCCGCGAGCAAAATTGCCGCTCCCATTGCATTAAGTGCAGTTGAACTTGCTGATCCGGCCGCAATTCCCTTTGCAACACCATCAAAAGTAACTGAGCCAAATTGCACAAATGCGATCATTACCGCCAGAGAAAGCCCTACATCGCCAACTCGGTTAGCAACAAACGCTTTTTTCGCTGCAGTTGCATAAGTTGGTTTTTGATTCCAGAAACCTATTAATAGGTATGAGGCGAGGCCTACGCCTTCCCATCCAACATAGAGATTTAGGTATGAATTACCAAGGACTAATAAGAGCATTGCGGCAATAAAGAGGTTAAGAAAAGCGAAGAAGCGGCGGCGGTCAATATCGTGGGCCATGTATGAGATGGAGTAGATGTGGATCAACGTTCCAACACCAGTAATTAGAAGTACAAAACAAATAGAAAGTTGATCAAGCAACAATGTTGCATCTACTTGAAAAGATTCAACATTGATCCAGGTGAAAAGATGTTGAGTTACGCCGCGACTCTCCGCATCGCGTCCAAGCATTTTATTTAATTCAATCAATGCCACAACAAATGAACTTGCAGAGGCTGCGGTGCCAATCAAGTGCCCGACTCGATCTAGTGCACGACCGCCAAGAAGTAAAAACGCTGAACTAAATAATGGAATCGCAATTAAGTAAACTAAAGTATCGCTTGTCCCTAAACTCATTAGAGCCTCAACAGTCTTGCATCATCCACTGAGGCAGATCGACGTGAACGATAAATAGTGACGATAATTGCTAGTCCTACAACTACTTCACATGCGGCAACAACCATAGTGAAAAAAGCAACTATCTGACCATCCAGAGTTCCATTCATGCGCGAGAAAGTTACAAAAGCCAGGTTTGCAGCATTTAGCATTAATTCAATACACATAAAAACAACTATTGCATTGCGTCTTAGCAAGACACCTGCAGCACCAAGTGAAAAAAGGATGCAAGAGAGATATATGTAATTCATGGGATTCATGATTAATTTCCCTCTCTATCATCATCAGAAGTTTCGATAAATTTGAAATCCCCAGGTTTAGCCAGATGGCCACGTGCAGCAATTACATCTGAAACCGATAGATCAGCAGCCGTTCCATCAGGTAGGAGTGCTGGGATATCAACTGCGTTGTGACGAGCAAAAGTTCCCGGACCGGGCAAGCCAGCCACTGGTTGTGCGCTTTGACGTACGCGCTCTTCAGATAATGCACGTTGATCTTTTTTGTCACTGTCTGGTTCACGGTGTGCCAGCACCATGGCACCAAGAGCTGCGGTGATAAGTAATGCGGAAATAACTTCAAAAGGCCATACATATTGTCCAAATATTAATTTCGCAATTCCTTGCACATTACCTTCACCATTTGCCATCTCAAGGCCAAAGAATCGGTGGCCAAGATTTCCTTTTGAAACTAAGGCAATTAGTAATCCACCTACGCCAACAGCAGCAATAATCCCAAGAATCCGCTGACCCTTGATTGTTTCAACTAATGAATCTGCCGTATCAACTCCCACAAGCATCAAGATAAATAAGAAGAGCATCATTACCGCGCCGGTATAAACAATTATTTGCACAATTCCTAAAAATGGGGCTTCATTCAAAATATAAAAAATTGCTAATGAGATCATTACCGCAGCCAGCAAAAGCGCTGAATGAACCGCTTTTTTAACTAACAGCATTCCCACTGCGCTTAACACTGTGATTGGCGCTAAAACGTAAAATAAGACTGCTTCGGCTTGCGAACTCTGATCTTGAACAATTGCCGCAAGGTTCATGACTTCACCTGGCCGTTATTTTGTTGAGAAGGATGTGAAGATTTTACTTTTCCGTGATAATAATCTTGATCATCAGTACCAGGGTAGTAAGGGTGTGGTGCTTCAATCATCCCCGGTTGTAGTGGTGCCAGTAGATCAGATTTTTCAAAAATTAACTTAGCTCGATCATCGTCAGCTAACTCATACTCATTTGTCATAGTAAGCGCACGAGTTGGGCAAGCTTCAATGCAGAGACCACAGAAAATACAACGCAAATAATTAATCTGATAGACCGCACCAAAACGTTCACCGGGTGAGTACCGGAGTTCATCTGTGTTGTGTCCACCTTCAACCAAAATTGCATCTGCTGGACAAGCCCATGCGCACAATTCGCAACCAATACATTTTTCTAGCCCATCTGGGTGGCGATTTAACTGATGGCGACCATGAAAACGAGCAGCTGTTGGTTCTTTAACTTCTGGATATTGGACAGTATTAACTTTTCGGAACATCATTGCGAAAGTTACCCAAAAACCTTTTAGTTGAGTCAAAAATGGTTTTGCGTTTTCATTTCCAACTGAAATATCTGTGTATTCGACAGCAGATAGATCCTGCTTCTTGGCTAGGTCACTCATGGATTACTCCTTCTTGCCCGGCTCTTGGAACAGAAATAGTAGAAATTTCCATTGGAAGTTTAGGAATTGGGAAAGATGGCGCTGCAGGGACAGGGCGAGACTCCACAGTTTCACTGCGATTCTTAGCTGCACGTTCCCAAATCATGCTGACAAGTAAGTAAATCAAAATTACTCCACCTGCAAATGCAATTATCACTGAACGAGAAGTTCCTTGATTTGAGAAATATCGCAAAACTGCGACGACCATAATCCAAGCAATATTTGCTGGAATCAATACTTTCCAGCCAAATTTCATAAACTGGTCATATCGCAATCTTGGTAATGTTCCACGTAGCCATACAAAGATAAAGAAGAAGAAAAGAACTTTGGTAAAGAACCAGAAGAAAGTGAACCAACCACCAAGCCAACTTTCAGTAAATCCAAGACCAGGAGGTGCGTGGTACCCACCCAAGAATAAAGTTGTTGCTAAGGCAGATACGCCGATGATGTTTACATATTCAGCTAAGAAAAATAAGGCGAATTTAAGTGAGGAATATTCGGTGTGGAATCCGCCAACAAGTTCACCTTCTGCTTCTGCTAAATCAAATGGCGCTCTATTAGTTTCACCAACCATTGAGATCGTGTAAATCGCAAAGGATGGGAAGAGAGTTACTGCAAACCACCATGAACTTTGCGAATTGACAATATCTATTGTGGACATCGATCCTGCATACAAAAAGACGGCTACAAGTGATAGTCCCATAGCTATTTCGTATGAGATTACTTGTGCACTTGATCGCAAGCCACCTAATAGAGGGTAGGTAGAACCGGAGGACCAGCCGGCTAAAACAATTCCATAAACACCAATAGAGGCAATTGAGAGAATGTACAAAACTCCGACGGAAATATCAGTTAACTGGAGGGATGTTTTCTCGCCAAACAAAGTAATTTCTCCAGTCATTGGAATTACCGCGAAAGCCATGAAACATGTAGTAGCACTAATTATCGGAGCAATAATAAATACAATCTTGTCAGCCGCTGCTGGAATTAAATCTTCTTTAAGGGCAAGTTTCACTCCATCGGCCAATCCCTGCAAAACTCCAAACTTTCCAACGCGGTTTGGTCCGAGGCGCATCTGCATGCGAGCAACGAGTCGCCGTTCGCCCCACACGGCCATGATTGTTGAGACTACGCAGATTACAAAGATTATTACCGCTTTTAGGATAACTATTAAAAGTGGGTCGTCAAGAATTATTTCTCTCATATTCCTTTACGCACCTTCACTCCATCGCCATTGAGAGCGCCAAGAATTCGAAGCGACTCGGCTCCAACTCCATTGCGCGGTAACCAAATTACTCCATCTAAAATTTCGCTAACTTCAATCGGAAGTGCAAGTGAACCTCTATCTGTCGAAACCGTTACCAGATCACCATTTTTTACGCCAAGTTCATTTGCAAACTTTGCACTTACTCGGGCAAGATTTTTACGTGCTGTGCCCGCCAAATTTGGCTCATTAGCTTGGAGTGAACCGTTATCTAATAGGTGACGCCAAGTTGCCAGGATTACTCCTTCATGAAGATTTTTCGATTGAGTTGCAGTAAACGTTGCTCGTGCCCCATCCCAAGAACCAACCGCTGCAATTTCTTTCGCAGCAGCCTTTGAACCAGTTAAGTTAATTGGGGTTCCCATTGCATCTGACAATATTGAGAGCACATAAGCATCGCTTCGATGATCTGCATCGGGTGCTGCTTTTTCAAAGGAACGAGAAGCGCCGGCCCAACTCATAAATGAACCAGATTTTTCAGTGACCGCTGCGATTGGAAAAATCACATCTGCAAACTCTGTAATAGCACTTGGGCGCATTTCAAGAGAAACGATAAAAGTTTTTTCTAAAGCGTTAACTGATGGCTGTTGCATATCAAATGGATCGACTCCACCAATAACCAAAGCTGCTAATTGACCAGCATTTGCTGCGGCAAGAATTTGATCCGCACTTTTTCCAATTTCTGCAGGCAGTGAATCGACTCCCCATGCTGCAGCAAGGTCAACTCGAGCAGTCGCATCACTTACTGGTCGGCCACCAGGTAATAAGTTTCCAATTGCACCAACTTCGATTGCTCCACGCTCACCAGCGCGTCGTGGAACCCAAGCAATTTTTGCGCCACTCTTATTTGCTAATTGAACAACTGCTGATAGACCACCAGCTGATTCAGCTAAACGTTCACCAGAAATAATGATTGATTTATTTGTTAGTGATAAACCATTTAATGCCGTTGCTTCCTGACCCGGTGTGGTCAATACTGCCTTTGCATTTAACTTCTTAAACCCACGCGAAAGATATGGAGTGACCGCCGTAACTTCTAACGCACGCTTCTGAACTTGCTTTCTGATTCGCAAGAAAATAATTGGGGACTCTTCTTCAGGTTCAAAGCCAACAAGAACAACATGATCTGCTGTATCAATATCTTGATAATTAACTTTTGATCCAACTACATGTGCCGCTAAGAAATCTGTTTCCTCTTGGGAATGAGGCCGCGAGCGGAAATCAATGTCATTTGTATTTAAAGCAACTCGGGCAAATTTTGCATAACCGTAAGCATCTTCAACTGTAGAACGTCCGCCAACTAGTACGCCAGCACGTTTACCTTTTAATCCTGCAGCAGCTGCGGCTAGCGCCTCTGGCCAGGAGGCTTCACGTAGTTGCCCATTTTCGCGAATCAATGGATTTGCAATTCGATCTTTAGCCATCGTGTACTGGAATGCCCAACGACCTTTGTCGCAATTCCACTCTTCATTAACATTTGAGTCATCACCGGCAAGTCTGCGAAGGGTTTTATTTCTACGCACATCCGTACGTAATGAACAACCTGATGCGCAATGCTCACAAACACTTGGTGTAGAAACTAAATCAAAGGGACGTGAGCGGAAACGATATGCAGAGCCAGTAAGTGCGCCAACTGGACAGATTTGGACAGTATTTCCAGAAAAATATGATTCAAATGGATCTTTTTCGTAGATGCCAACTTGCTGAAGTGCTCCTCTTTCATTTAGAGATATGAAAGCGTCACCGGCAATCTCTTCTGAAAAACGTGTGCACCGAGCACATAAAATACAACGTTCTCTGTCAAGCAATACTTGTGATGAGATATTTACTGGCTTTTCAAATGTTCGCTTTGTTCCTTCAAATCTTGATTCACTTTGACCAGTACTCATGGCTTGATTTTGGAGTGGGCACTCGCCACCTTTATCGCAAACTGGGCAATCAAGAGGGTGGTTTACTAACAAAAGCTCCATTACGCCTTCTTGTGCTTTTTGAGCAACCTCAGAAGTTAATTGGGTTTTTACAATCATTCCATTTTCTACCGGAATTGTGCAAGAAGCTTGTGGCTTCGGAAAAGCGCGGCCATTTATTTCAATATCTACCAGACATTGACGACAGGCACCGACTGGAGCAAGAAGTGGATGATCGCAAAAACGTGGAATCTGAATTCCAAGTTGTTCTGCAGCACGGATTACCAAAGTGCCTTTTGGAACAGTTACTTCAAATCCATCAATAATCAAATTTATCTGCTCGACTGGTGCTATCGGTGCAACTGCTGATTCTGTACGACCTGAGTCAACGGTAGTCATCAAGCACCTGCCTTTGAAGTTTCAAATAAAGTTGATGCGACAGGATCAATAGGGCAACCACCATTTTTAAAATGTGCTAAATAATCATCACGGAAATATTTTAATGAAGAGATAATCGGTGCAATTGCTCCATCTGCAAGTGCACAGAATGAACGTCCACCGATGTTTTCGCAGATATCTAACAACTTGGCGAGATCTTCTTCAGTTCCTACGCCATTTTCAAGATTCCCCAACATTTGAACAAGCCACCAAGTGCCTTCACGACATGGTGTGCATTTTCCACAAGATTCATGCTTATAAAACTCAGTCCAACGCAACACTGCTCGCAAAATGCAAGTCGTTTCATCAAAAATTTGTAACGCCTTAGTTCCAAGCATTGATCCTGCTGCTGATACAGATTCGTAATCAAGCGGAGTATCTAAATGCTCATCAGTAAAAATTGGTGTCGAAGATCCGCCAGGTGTCCAAAACTTTAATTTATTTCCATTGCGGATTCCGCCAGCAAGATCTAGCAATTCACGCAAAGTAATTCCAAGAGGTGCTTCAAACTGTCCTGGGTTTTTAACATGTCCAGAGAGTGAGTACAAGGTAAAGCCCTTGCTCTTCTCAGTTCCAATAGAACTAAACCATTCCGCACCTTTTTCAATAATCGCAGGTACTGATGCAACAGATTCAACATTATTTACAACTGTTGGCCTGGCATAAAGTCCAGCAATGGCTGGAAATGGTGGTCGGAGTCTTGGTTGTCCACGGAAACCTTCTAGAGAATCAAGCAGTGCAGTCTCTTCGCCACAAATATAAGCACCTGCGCCAATGTGCAAAGTAAGTTCTAGATTAAAACCAGTTCCAAGAATATTTTTACCAAGGAATCCAGCTTTGTATGCATCATCAATTGCCTGAAGTACGCGACGCACAACATGTGATACTTCACCGCGAATATAAATAAATGCGTGGTTAGCTCTAATTGCGTAGGAACCAATAATTATTCCTTCAATCAGAACATGTGGATTAGCCATCAATAGTGGTGTGTCTTTGCAAGTACCTGGTTCCGATTCATCAGCATTAACTACAAAGTAATGCTCACGATTATCTCCTTGTGGAATAAATCCCCATTTTGTTCCAGTCGGGAAGCCAGCACCTCCACGGCCTCGTAATCCAGAATCTTTCACAACTTGAATCACTGCATCTGGTTCCATAGCCAAAGCTTTTTTAAGTGATGAGTAGCCACCGTGCCGTGAGTACCCCGCGATAGTAAAAGAGTCTTTGTCATCCCAGTGGGCAGAAAGAACTGGTGTTAATTTACTCATAATTAAGCACCCATTTCTTTTGCTATTTTCAAACCTAAAAGTGTGGCAGGACCAGCTTGAACGCCTTCTTCAGCATGGCCATCATTAAATCCAGCTAACAACTCAGAGGTTTCTTTAAATGTAGAAACTTTATTTGCTCCACGAGTTGGAGCAGGATTTTTTCCACTTCGCAAATCATCTACCAAAGTTTTTGCACTCTCAACAGTTTGATTGTCAAAAAATTCCCAGTTGACCATAATGACTGGGGCATAGTCACATGCTGCATTGCATTCGATATGCTCTACTGAAATTTTTCCATCACTTGTTACTTCATCATTTCCTACACCAAGGTGATCCTTAATACCAGCAAAGATCGCGTCCCCACCCATTACGGCACACAAAGTATTTGTGCACACTCCAACATGGTATTCGCCAACTGGTTTGCGTTTATATTGGGAATAGAAAGTTGCAACAGCATAAACTTCAGCAGTAGTTAGGCCAAGTTTTTCAGAGACAAATTCAATACCAGTGGGAGTCACAAAACCATCGCGAGATTGCACCAAATGCAACATTGGCATAATTGCTGAACGTGACCTTGGGTAACGCGCAATGATGGCATCCATCTGTCCATTAGTTTTTTCGTCATAACTCATTAGCGATCAACTCCGCCCATAACAGGATCGATAGAAGCAACTGCAGCAACAACATCTGCAATCAAACTTCCTTCGCACATTGCTGATGTTGCTTGAAGATTATTAAAAGATGGGTCACGGAAATGCACTCGATAAGGTTTTGTTCCACCATCAGAAATAACCTGCGCGCCTAATTCGCCACGAGGTGACTCGACGGTTGCATACGCTTGACCAGCTGGCACTCTAAAACCTTCGGTAACTAATTTAAAGTGATGAATCAATGATTCCATCGAGCTTCCCATAATCTCACGAATATGATCCAAGGAGTTTCCCAGCCCATCTCCGCTTAATGCTAATTGTGCCGGCCAAGCAATTTTTTTATCAGCGACCATCACTGGTCCTGGTTTCAATTTATCTAGCGCCTGCTCGATTATCCGTAAAGATTGTTCCATCTCATAGATACGAATCAAAAAGCGACCATACACATCACAACTATCAGCAGTGACAACATCAAAATCATAATTTTCATAACCACAATATGGTTGAGTTTTACGTAAATCCCACGGCAAACCAGTAGAACGTAATACTGGTCCGGTAACTCCAAGTGAAATACAACCTGGTAAATCTAAATAAGCAACTCCGACAGTTCGTTTCATCCAGATAGTATTTCCAACGAGAAGTTTTTCGGTATCTTTCAAATTTGTCCGAAGTTCTTTCACTATTTCACGTAATTTTGGAATTGAATCTTCTGGCAAGTCCATCGCTACACCACCGGGGCGAATATAAGCACTGTTCATACGAAGTCCGGTAATCATTTCGTAAACATTCAAAATCAATTCTCGTTCACGGAATGCAAAAATCATTGGTGAAAGTGCGCCGAGTTCAAGTGCGCCGGTACCTAATGCGACTAAATGTGAAGAGATGCGGTTGAACTCCATCAGCATTACTCGAATAATTGATGCGCGTTCTGGAATCTGATCTGTAATCCCCAATAATTTTTCTACTGCAAGACAGTAAGCAGCTTCGTTAAAAAATGGTGCAAGGTAATCCATGCGAGTTACGAAAGTTACTCCCTGAGTCCAATTTCGGTACTCAATATTTTTTTCAATTCCAGTGTGAAGGTATCCAATCCCACAGCGAACTTCAGTGACGGTCTCTCCTTCAAGTTCTAAGATCAACCGAAGCACACCATGTGTTGAAGGGTGCTGGGGTCCCATATTCACTACTACCCGCTCTTCTTGTGTTGCGCCGATCTCTGTTACGAGATCATCCCAATCTCCACCTGTTACCGAGTAAACCCGACCTTCAGTAGTTTCTCGTACTGATGCATATGGATCTGTATTTTGATTAGAAGTATTAAAAGTGGTCATCGGTAAGACCTGCGCTCATTTGGTGGTGGAATAGTTGCGCCTTTATATTCAACTGGAATTCCACCAAGTGGATAATCTTTACGTTGCGGATGACCAGGCCAATCATCTGGCATCATGATTCTTGTTAGTCCTGGGTGATTATCAAAAATAATTCCAAACATGTCATAAGTTTCGCGCTCTTGCCAATTGTTTGCCGCCCAAATTTCAACAAGAGATGGAATATGTGGGTTACTTTCTGGCACAGAAACTTCTAAGCGAATTCTTTGGTTGCGCGTTAAGGAAAGCAATGGATATAGAGCATGTAATTCACGCCCAGTTTCGCTTGGGTAATGTGCACCGCTAACTCCCATGCACATTTCAAATTTCAATTCATCACGCAAAATAAGTGAAACTTCCAATAGCCGAGAACTTTTAACATGCAGTGTTAATTCTCCGCGATCAACTACAACCTTCTCAATTGCATCACTAAAACTTGGATATGCACGTTCTAAATCATCTACAACTTCATCAAAATAACTTCCAAATGGACGCTCACTTGATCCAACTTGAACGCCCTTAAGTACTAAGCCTCCATAACCAGATGTATCTCCAGTTCCGCTAACTCCAAAAGCACCGTTGTCAGAAAGTTTCGGCGTACTTCTTGCGATATCACTCACGCCAACAATCCCTTCATCTGGTGAGTTGGGAGAGCTGCAAGTGCTGCTGCTTCAACTTCGCGAACAATCATCTCGCGATTAATTCCAAGTTTTTCATTACCAATTTGCTCATGTAATTTCAAAATTGCATCCATCAACATTTCAGGTCGTGGTGGACAACCAGGTAAGTAGATGTCAACAGGAACAACATGATCTACACCTTGCACAATTGCGTAATTGTTAAACATTCCACCAGAAGATGCACACGCACCCATGGCAATAACCCATTTAGGTTCAGCCATTTGATCATAAATCTGTCGTAGAACCGGAGCCATTTTGTTACTAACGCGACCGGCAACAATCATTAAATCTGCTTGGCGTGGGGAAGCACGAAAAACTTCCATTCCAAATCTAGCTAAGTCGTAACGACCTGCGCCTGCTGCCATCATTTCAATTGCACAACATGCTAAACCAAAAGTTGCTGGCCAAAGCGAATTTTTTCGCATGTAACCTGCAAGTTTTTCAACTGAAGTTAAAAGAAAGCCACTTGGTAATTTTTCTTCAATACCCATTTAATCCCACTCCAGCCCACCACGGCGCCAAACATAACCGTATGCAATAAATACTGTGGCGATAAAGATAAACATTTCAACAATTCCAAATAAGCCGAGTTGGTCAAATGAAACTGCCCATGGATAAAGGAAAACAATTTCAATATCAAAAATAATAAATAGCATTGCAGTCAAAAAGTATTTAACTGGGAATCTTCCACCACCCGCAGCTTGCGGTGTTGGCTCAATGCCACACTCGTATGCATCAATTTTTGAACGGTTGTAACGTCGTGGGCCCGAAATTGCTGCGGCAACTACTGAAAATGCTGCGAAGCCAAACCCCACGGCACCAATTGCAATAATCGGAAGGTAGGGATTCATCCACACGCCCTTCTGCTAAAAACGAAAAACCGCCAGCGATTTGACCTGATCTAATGCTCTTTCTTAATTCTAGAGGGGCAACTCCACCTAGATTTCCACAGCAAGTGTTACCTGCGTTACCTTTCTGCGGGTTTGGCTAATTATTTTGGTTTTCTGGCCCGATGGATCGCCACAATCCCAAAAGTAAGGTTTTGCCATGAGGCGCTATCCCAACCAGCTGCACTGATTTGAGCGGCGAGCGCACTTTGATCCGGCCAAGCCTGGATCGACTCAGCTAGATATATATAAGCCTCGGGGTTGGATGAGCTCCGCCGGGCGATTGCCGGTAAGGCCCGGATCAGATATTTGAGGTAGAGCGCCCGCAATGGGGCAAAAGTTGGATGTGAAAACTCACAGATCAGCAGAGATCCGCCGGGGGCGGTAACCCGAAGGGCTTCAACTAACGCTGCCTTGGGATCGGCGACATTCCGTAAACCAAAAGAGATCGTGGTCAGATCAAAGGAGTTCTCCCTGAAGGGCAAAGCCAGGGCATCTCCGGCGATGAAGGGCAGATTTGGGTGCCTTTTTCGGCCAACTTTGAGCATGCCGAGTGAGAAATCCACTGGAATTGCAACTGCGCCGGCAGCCACCAAAGGGGCGGTAGAGCTTCCGGTCCCAGCCGCCAAATCCAAAATCAGCATCCCGGGCTTTGGTTCAATTGAGCCACTTACTGCCCCGCGCCAGGCTTTGGTCTGTCCCAAACTCAAAATATCGTTGACGATGTCATAACGGCGGGCAACACCATCAAACATCTTGGCAATATCAAATGGAACTTTATTGAGGTTCGGGCCGGCCATGCGTATATCTTTACCCGGTAATGCTTTTTATGCCAATTCAATAACAAGCCAAAAGGATGAACCATGACCACGCTTCCGATTGCACCACTCACTCTGAGAGCTGCGCTTTTCCCTCGTGCAAACTCACTTACTAATTCATTACTGGCATTAGGCGGTGCCGGCTTTTTGGCAGTCATGGCCCAAATCGCAATTCCTGTTCCGGGATCACCAGTTCCAGTTACTGGCCAAACTCTTGGCGTACTTTTAATCGGCGCAAGTTATGGTCCGGCGTTAAGCATTTCTACCGTCGCACTTTATTTAGCAATCGGTGCTGCAGGTGCTCCGATTTTTTCAAATGGCGGATCAGGTTTCGCGAAATTAGTAGGACCAACTGGCGGCTACCTAGCTGGAATGGTTTTAACTGCTCTGGTTCTTGGTTATCTAGCAAATAAAAAATGGGATGCTCGTTTTCGTACCGCGTTACCAGCAATGTTAATTGGTGAAGTTTTAACTTTTATTCCTGGATTAATTTGGTTGCAACATGCCACTGGCCAAAATTGGTCTTGGACCATTAGCAAAGGCTTCACTCCATTCATACTCGGCGAAGCAATAAAACTTTCACTTGCTGCTGTAACTCTTCCAGCGATTTGGAAAGTTGTGGATAAACGTCGTTCGTGAATTCAATACCGGTAAAAACAATTGAGATAAGTCACGGACTGGACTTACTAAAACTTCTGCCTGAAACAAACTCATTGGCCTCATTGGCCTCATTGGCCTGGATTCGCGGCGGAGATGGCGTGATTGGCATCGGCGAATTTGATCGGTTTGAAGTTAGTGGTGGAAACTCCAGTGGAAACGACCAAGATAGATTTGATCAGATGCGTGCATGGTGGCAGGCAAAATTAGCAAAATTTATTGTTAATGATGAATTACACCTATCTGGAACTGGGCCAATCGCTTTTATTTCTGCCTCATTTGACCCTGCCGAAAAAAGTGTTGTGGTGATTCCAAAGATTATTATTGGCCAACGAAATGGTAAAAGTTGGTTAACTTGGATTGGAGATCTTCCGAAACCTGAAGTTGTCGAATATCCAAAACCAGAAGCCCCATTGAATTTATCTTGGGCAGGTGGTGGATTAGAGCCTCATCTCTGGGAAAGCATTGTTTCTAAAGCAGTAGCAAGAATTACAGCTGGAGAGTTAGATAAAGTTGTTTTAGCTAGAGATTTAACTGCACATTCGGATCTACCATTTGATGCCCGCCACATTATGCTCAAATTAGCCGAAAAGTATTCGGCGACTTGGATTTTTCATATTGATGGTCTAGTAGGTGCAACTCCAGAGTTATTACTAAGACTGAATAAAGGTTTAGTAACTTCGCGGGTTCTTGCTGGAACTATTCAGCGCACTGGAGATGATGAACACGATTTAGCTCTAGCTGGTTCGTTGGCAAGATCTTCAAAAGATTTGGAAGAACATAAATTTGCAGTTCAATCTGTCACTCAATCACTAATGCCATTTTGTTTATCAACAAATATTCCAGAATCACCTTTTGTGCTTCACTTACCAAATGTCATGCACTTGGCTACTGATGTAACTGGTGTAATCAGCGATTCATTAACACCGGCTGACCTTTTTGCCTTAGCCGGAACCCTCCATCCATCAGCGGCAGTTTGTGGAACCCCGAGAGAGATTGCAAAAAAAGTTATTACCGAACTTGAAGGCATCTCACGTGGGCGATACGCCGGTCCAGTCGGTTGGATTGATTCACGAGGTGAAGGAGAATTAGGAATTGCGCTTAGATGTGCGCAAATTGATCAAAACAATCAAAAACAGATTCGACTTTTTGCTGGATGTGGAATCGTTGCCGGTTCGGATCCAAAAAAAGAGTATGCCGAAAGCCAAGCAAAACTTCTTCCAATACGTGAAGCGTTGGAAAGTTACTAAATTAATTTAATTACTCTAAATCAATCTAAATCACTTGAAATCTGCTTTAGTAATTTGGCATTACTTTCACGATCGGGCATCAGCGCAACTATGACTCGAATTCCCTTTGTATCGCGAGCGATCTGTGCTCCCAGTGCGTCAAGGGTTCGAACTTCAATAGCCGGAATTCCATAACTTTCGGCAACTTTTGCAATTGATCTTCCGTGCGGGGTGCCGAAAATTCTTTCAAATCCAACAACACCATTTTGAGGCAAGGTAGAAAAAATTCCTCCACCATCATTTGAAATAACCAAAATAATCAAATCTGGCTGAACTTCCTCAGGACCTAACAACAATCCATTTATGTCATGCAGGAATGCTAGGTCTCCGATTACCGCAAAAGTTTTTCTACGATTAAGTGCAATTCCTATTACGGTAGAAATGTTTCCATCGATTCCGGCTAATCCACGATTTGCAAAAGTTTCTAAATCTGCTCTAGGTGTTGCAAAACTTTCGATATCGCGAATCGGTCGTGATGAAGCAACAAAAAGTGTACTATTTTTAGGTAATTGTGAAACAAATTCATTAACTACTGTTGGCTCACTCCAACTCTTTAGGTAATTTGAAATTTTGCTGTGTAGCTCACCTGATGATTCATTAAATAATTTAATCCACTCTGAATCAATTTTTTGCTGATCAACTTCAGGAAGTGCTAGGTGAATCTCATCGCCACTTCTGGCGGTATCTATTTCTCCAATTCGCGAATCAACGATTATTTTAAAATCTGCCAACTCTAAGTATGAATTCAACGATCGAGATAAAGTCAATCTGCCAATCACCATAGCAATTTTTGGTTTTAGCAATTCACGGCGTTCTGAATTACCCACTAACAAAGAAGCGTGTGGAATTACCTTACTGCTGGAGAGTGGATCTTCACTCAAAATCGGCCAGCCTAATTTCTCAGCTAAAAGTTCGATCTCCACCATTGAAATCTCTGCTCGATCATGGCCTACCAAAATCACACCATGGGTTTCATAACTCCCGATTGGGCGTGGCAGCGGTTCCAGCTTTTCTTCAACTTCTGTTATCCCAACCGATAGTGGTTCGACCCATTCCAATTCGCCTATAAGCGGCTCTTCAAATTGCAGATTTAAATGAATCGGGCCACTTGCATTTAATGCCGCTGATATTTCACCCCGCCATTTCGCAATCTGCCCTACCTCTGGCTTTGTAGGTGCAAAAATATCTAACGAAACATTTACAGCCGCACCAAAAATACCCACTTGAGTTGTTGTTTGATTTGCCCCGGTGCGACGAAGCCGTGCCGGTCTATCCGCTGTTATTGCAATCAACTTTATGGCGCTGTGATGAGCTTCCAGAATTGCTGGATGGAAATTTGCCACAGCACTTCCGCTGGTACAAATTACTACTGCGGGCGACTTTGTCGCCTTAGAAATTCCAAGCGCTAAGAATGCAGCACTTCTCTCATCAATTCGCGTATGAAATTTAACTCTGCCAGCTTGGTATGCGCGGAAAAATGCCATAGTGATCGGTGCATTTCGTGATCCAGGTGCGATAACAACTTCCTTAACACCATTTAAAATTAATTGATCAACAATAACTTCTGCTAAAACCGAGGTTGGATTCATAATGATCCCAAATTATAAATATCAGTGATTCTCTGGTGCCACCATTTTTTTCGAGAGTCACTAACAGAATATTTTTTTAATTTACCTACATCAACATTTGCTTTTTCTACTTTAATTTTTCCATCTACTGGAAGAAGTGGATTAATCACAACATCTCCCTCAAGTAAAGCTACAGTTCCCAATCCAAATGGTAGTGGTGATTCATTTTTCTTTGGAAGTTGAGCGGCAAGTGCTACCCCTGCTGAAATACCGACGCTACTTTCCAGCGCGCTAGATACCACAATCGGAATTGATACTTTTTCTATGAGTTGCAAACACGAAGATATTCCCCCCAAGGGTGCCACCTTTATGATTAGAACATCAGCAACTTTTAAAATCTCTTCTAGATTGCCACCATTTCTTAAATTCTCATCAATTGCAATTTTTAGTGGAAAAGTTAATTCATTTTTAAGTTTCTCATTTTCGGCTAACGTCAGACAAGGTTGCTCAACGTAATCTAGTGAACTTCTAAACTCTTTGTTTAAACTTTCTAAGAAGGTTTTGGCTTCGGCAACGCTCCACACTCCATTCGCATCTAATCGAATCTGTGCTCCAGCGTTAATTCGAAAAACTTCTCTAATTCGCTCTAAATCTTCTTTGGTACCGACTTTGATTTTAACTGTATTGCATCCTGGGAACCAGGAGAGAACTTCTGCTACCTGCTCTATTTCTACCGCAGGTAAAGTCGCATTTACCGCAATAAAATCTAGACCGTTACTTTCAAAAGGAGTTACAGCAGATTCAATTGCACTTTTTAGCCAATGCTTAGCCGCTTTTGCTTCGTACTCTAGAAATGGCGAGAACTCCCCCCAATTAGTATCGCCTTCGATCAATGCAATTTCACGAAATTCAACACCACGGAAATTTGTTTTTGTCGGAATAGAAACAATGTGAGTGCGTTCAAGCACTTCCTTTAGTTGCATTTAAATTATGGGCGCTTTGGGAAGCGACCAAAATCTGGAGGACGTTTCTCTTGAAATGCATTACGACCTTCTTGTCCTTCTTCAGTTAAATAGAAAAGCAAGGTTGCATCTCCAGCGAGTTGTTGCACGCCAGCTAATCCATCATCGGCAGCATTCAAGCCAGCTTTAAGTAAACGAAGTGCCATTGGTGAGTGTCGCAACATCTCACGTGCCCAAGAAACAGTTTCAGCTTCCAACTCTGCTACGGGTACAACTGTATTAACTAATCCCATTTCTAACGCTTCAGTTGCATCGTATTGACGACACATAAACCAAATTTCGCGGGCTTTCTTTTGCCCAATGTGTGCAGCAAGAAGTCCCGCACCATAACCACCATCAAAAGATCCAACCATAGGGCCAGTTTGGCCAAACTTTGCATTATCGGCAGCAACTGTAATGTCACACACAACATGCAAGACATGACCTCCGCCAATTGCCCATCCGGCAACCATTGCAATCACTGGTTTAGGCAGACGTCTAATTTGAATTTGTAAATCTAAGACATTTAATCTTCCGATTCCTTTTTTGCCTAACTTATCTTCACCAAGGTATCCGTCATCACCGCGAACATTTATATCTCCACCAGAACAAAATGCTTCACTTCCAGCACCGGTGAAAATTACAACTCCAACTGAGTCGTCATCTCTTGCCATACTAAAAGCGTCTTGTAATTCAAAAAGAGTTTGCGGTCGAAATGCATTTCGCACTTCTGGTCGATTAATCGTGATTTTCGCAATGCCTTCTGCACTTTCGTAAGTGATATCTCCGAAAGACCCACTAGAAATCCATGCGGGAATCTGCCTGCTGCCAGGCTCGGCTTTTATGGGCTTGCTCACAAGACGATAGCCTAGAGGCGTGTTGCAAGTGAAGCGAGCCAATCTTTTTGACCCCATGCTCGCGCGTGAGCAGATTCACCAGGCGTTGGCTGGAACCGGCCCCACACTCCTGATCTCTTCAAGTGCAAAATTTGCTCCTGAGAACGAGAGCTTCAAATCACTATTGAATGACCACTCGGAAAGTGCTGAAAAAATTGCGATCTTGATTGAAACAAGTGGGAGCAGTGGTACTCCAAAATTGGTTGCCTTGAGCGCCCAAGCAATTCGCGAATCTGCAGAAATTACTAATCAATTTTTAGGTGCCGAGATTGGTGACCGATGGTCATTAACTCTGCCACTAAATCATATTGCTGGTATTAATCAATTAACTCGCTCAATCAATTTGAATTCTCTTCCCGCTCCGGGAGATGGAGAAGGGGCGCAATTTATTTCTATAGTACCTACACAATTACATCGGGCTATCCAAAATAGAGATTCGCTATTTAACAACTTGCTTGCTGCTAAAAAAGTCTTGGTTGGTGGGGCGCCTATTTCTGAAAAGTTAATTAGTGAAGCGCACGAATGTGGAATCGCAATTGTTACAAGTTATGGAATGACTGAAATGAGCGGTGGATGTATTTATAACTCACTACCTCTTCCAGGAGTGGAGATGCGGATTGCTGTAAATGGCTTAATTAATCTAAAAGGTCCAATGATTGCTAACTCATATTTTGGTGATCAAGAATCAACGAGAAAACATTTTCAGGCAGGATGGTTTATTACTTCAGATATTGGTGAAATAGAAAATGATGAACTGAAAATTATTGGTCGAAGTGATGATTTAATAATTAGTGGTGGAGAGAAGATTTCAGCAATAAAAGTGGAAGCACTCATTCGTTCGCATTACCCAGATTTAGAAATCATTGTCATAGGAATATCGGATATTGAATGGGGGCAAGCATTAAGAGTTGTGGTTACCGGGGAAAAGCATGGGTTGACTCTGGCGCAGATTCGCGACATCGTAGGAGTCCAGATTGGACGTTTTGCAGCACCTCGTTCACTTCTATATCTTGAAAAGATGCCAATGATCGGAATAGGTAAACCAGATTTAGTACTTTTAAGAAGTGCTCAAGCTACTGAGGAGATGTGAGTGGCAAAAGCCAATGAGTGGATTCAAGGAGCAAGACCGAAAACTCTTCCGGCGGCAATTGCTCCGGTACTAGTTGGTACTGCGCTTGCATTTCCAAATCCAAATTATGTTAACGCACTTTTAGCCCTAATAGTTAGCCTGTCACTACAAATCGGCGTTAACTTTGCAAACGATTACTCAGATGGAATCAGAGGCACTGACGCTGAACGTGTTGGCCCACTACGACTGGTGGGAAGTGGTTTGGCAAAAGCAAGTGCTGTTCGTAGCACCGCTTTTGGCTGCTTCTTAATTGCTGCAATTACCGGCTTGTATCTCTCCTCGCGCTCCTCTTTGTGGTTAATTTTGATTGGTGCGCTAGCGATTGGCGCTGCTTGGGGATACACCGGAGGAAATAACCCATACGGATATCGGGCATTAGGTGAAGTTTCAGTTTTCTTATTTTTTGGAGTGGTAGCGGTTCTTGGTACCTATTATGTGCAGAGTCAAAAAATTACTTTCCTAGCAATCTGTGCTTCTTTTCCTGTGGGAGCCTTTGCTTGTGCAATATTGGTAATGAATAATTTACGCGATCGCGCTAAAGATTTAGAAGTTGGAAAGCATACGCTCGCTGTAGTCCTCGGTGATCGCCCAACTCGAATCCTTTATCTTTCACTACTGATGAGTGGGGGGTTGATTGGTGCACTTACTGCTATATCAAGACCGTGGGCGCTCTTAACTATTATTACTCTTCCGCTAAGTATTTCCTTAGCAGTAAAAGTCTTAAAAGGTGCAGGCGGACGAGATCTGATTCCGTTGCTTCAACGTACGGCCTTGATCCAACTGCTCTTCGCATTTATATATTCGGTGGGACTGGCAATTAGTGCGTAAGATGTACCCATGACCCGCTTGCTTCCGTTATTTCTGATTTTGGCTGTCAGTATTTATGCATTTGTAGATTGTGCGCGCACCCCACAGGAATCAGTCCAGAAACTTCCAAAATGGGGTTGGATTCTGGCAATTTTAATTGCTCCTTTTGCAATAGGTGGCATCGCGTGGTTGTTATTGGGCAGAGCTCGTGGATTAGGTGGACCAAAAGGTGGACGCGGCAAAATTATTCCACCTGATGATGACCCAGATTTCTTAAGAAATCTCTAAAAACTTTTTATAAACCAGAGTAAGTGTGGCGTCCTGCGCCCCAAATATTTACATAGACGTAATTAAATAAAAATGTTGAGCCGGCAAATAAACATAACCATGCGGCTCGCTTTCCTTTCCATCCCGCAGTTACTCGTGCATGTAAATATGCCGCGTATGCAACCCAAGTAATAAAAGCCCACGTTTCTTTTGGATCCCAACCCCAATAACGTCCCCAAGCGGCTTCAGCCCAGATTGCACCTGCGATTACTGCAAATGTCCAAAGCGGGAATACCAGAGCAACAAGGCGGTATGAGAGTTGATCTAATTCAGCCAGAGTCGGAAACTGCCTTGCCCAATTAGGTCGATTTTCATTTCCGTCTTCATCTTGATAGCGATCCATAATCAAGTATGCAGCCGCAACGCAATTTGCTAATAGAAATACTCCACCAGAAATAATCGCAGCGCAAACATGAATAACTAGCCAAGTTGATTTCAAAGCTGGTGCGAGAGGGGCAGTAGGCACATAAAGCAATGTGACTGCAGTACCTAATGTGAGTAGAACGGCAAGTGTCACGATCAAACCCAGCCATTGAACTTTATATTTTTTTAGAGTGATTAAATATGCAAACAAAAATGCAAGCGCACCAGTAATTGAGAATTCATACATATTTCCCCAAGGAACCCGGCCTGCAGATACACCTCGAGATACAACCCCAGCTGACAAGAAAATAAATCCGAGAATTGCTAATGCAATCCCAATTCGCCCGGCTTTTGTATATTTAACACTTTTGGTTTTTACAGTTTCATGAGCTAAAGGCTCTACTCGAAAAGACCAAGCTGTTTGAAAAGCAAAAGAGATGAATGCTATAAAAATAATTCCCATTGAGCTGTAAACAAAATTGTTTGAAAGTGTTGCCCAATCAGTTTTACTCATCATCACCCCTCTTTTCTTTCAATACTTTCACTAGTGCAGCAATTTCTTCGGCCAGACCAGGAGACCTGCTTAGGCCAGCGATTTCAACATTTACCCCAGAACTAGCAGTATTCTCGCCTAAAACTGTTCGTATCCATATTCGCCGCCGGCGGGCAAAAAGTGATATTAACAACCCCAGTAATGCAAAAACCGCCCCAAGCAGTGCAAACGGTTTTCCGGGGTCGCGCACAATCTGCAAATTAACCCACTTGGTTACCCCGTCAAAAGTAATACTTCCAATCTCACCGGGAAGTTCCCAAACTTGCCCAGGGGCTAATGACTTCAAACCAACTCGTTCCATTTTCGCAGTATTAATTCGATAAACCGATTGTGGTACTCCTGTATCCAATCCTAAATCACCAAGCCATGCTGCCATTAGCAACCTTGGATTTAAAGCCTCGGGATAAGAAGAAAAGCCGCCCCTAATTTTATCTCGTTCAGCAGTTGGCAAAAATGAACCAACAATTCCCAGTTGAGTAGGAGTTAGATCTGGAACTTTAATTGCACCAATTGACGTCAAATTACCATCTTGCGGTAAAAACGGAATTGCACCGCTTAAAACAATCTTGCCAGCATTATCTCGCACTGTAACTTTGGGAGAGAAACCATTTGCTTGTAAGTAAATACGAGTTGATCCGAAAGTAAGTGGCTTATTTACTTTCACTTCAACTCTGCGAGAATCCAACTTTCCACTTTCGGTCACATCAAGAATTAAAGAGTAATCAAGTGGTGCATTCGTCAACGGATCATAAACTGCAGTGAATTTCAAAACTTTTAAAGTTACTGGAGGAAAGTCAGATAATTTAAAGAGTCTTCCTGCTGAGAGCGAGTCATAACTTGTGGCAACATTTGTAAAACTCTCTCCTTCATTTACGATTGCACTTCCACGCATGCCACCAAGTACGCCAGCAGAAACTCCAATTAAAACTCCAATTAATGAAAGATGAAAGAGTAAATTTCCACTTTCTCTAATAAACCCTTTTTCCACCGCAACTGAAGCGTCACAATCTCTTATTCGGTATCTGCGCTTACGAAAATGAGCGCGTGCAATTACTAGAATTTCATCAGCACTCTTCTGGCTTTCAAACTTTGTAAACTCCTCAAGTCTTATTAAATTTTTTGGAGTAAGTGGTGGCAAGGCTCTAATGTTTTTAAAATGCTCCCAAGTTCTTGGGAGAACACAGCCAATTAACGAAATGAAAAGCAAAAGATAAATTGCACTAAACCAAGTTGATGAGTAGAGATTAAATAATGAGAATTTATCAAAGATTTTTGCCAGAGTTTGATTATTTACAAAATACTGTTGTACTTGAGTTGGGTCTTGATTTCGTTGTGGGATTATTGAACCGGGAATAGAAGCTACGCCTAATAACAATAATAAAATTAATGCAGTTCGCATACTCGTTAATTGGCGCCACAGCCAACGCAATAAACCAATTGTTCCTAGTTCAGGAGTTTTTATCTCGTAACTCATCAGAGTGCCGTAACAAATGCTGATGAAAATCCTTGTAACCAAATCACAATGTCAACCCAGATACCGGTTATTTGTGCAAGACCTAACACAATAAGCATGGATCCACCGATTCGGGTAATAATCTTTGGGGAAATTTTGCGATAAATCTTCATGCTGCGTTCAATCCCTAAACCAGCAATCAAAAATGGAATTCCCAGACCAATGCAATACCCAAGCGAGAGGAAAGCCCCGCGCACTGCTGATGATTCGGAAAACGCCAATGTCTGAACCGCTGCCAGCGTCGGTCCAATACAAGGAGTCCAGCCAACAGCAAAGAGCACTCCTAGAAATGGTGCTCCTGCTAAGCCCAACGTTGTGACAATTTTTGGTCGCAACTGCATTTGGTTTGGTATCACTCCAAGAAAAGCTAAACCCATCAGGACTGTAAATACTCCTAATATTTTTGTCACCAAACTTTGCTGTTCAAGCAAAATACTTCCGGCACCTCCAAAAAGTGCACCGTAAGAAATAAAAACTGTGCTAAATCCCAAGATGAACAAGATGGTTCCTAAAAGGACTCTACCGCGAGCCGCTTTTGCAGTTAGTTCAACTCCAGTTAACCCTGTTACATATGAAAGATAGGCAGGGACTAACGGCAATACGCAAGGTGAAAGAAAAGCAACTATCCCAGCAATTACCGCAATCGGAAATGACAGTAAAACTGATCCATTTAAGACCTGTTCGGTTAATGAAGTTGCAAGAGCAATCATTTAACACTCTCATTATCTATTTTTTCAATTAGATTCGACAAAGAAGCAACAGTAATGGCTCCTGAAATTCTTGCAGCTACTTTTCTATCTTTGTCTAAAATTATTGTGGTTGGTATAGATGTAACAGGTAATGAGTTCCTAAATCCTAAAAGGATTTTATCATCAGTGATTGTTGGATATGTAATGTTAAATCTGCGTGAAAAAGCTAACGCAGAATCTTTTGAATCTCTGGTTAAAATCCCAATAAATTGAGTATTTGGGTACTTCTCCGAAATTGCCTGGAGCCCTGGAGCTTCAGCGCGACAAGGTGAGCACCACGAAGCCCAAATATTTATAACTGTGATTTTTCCTTTTTCAATAGAAGTATCTTCACCTGAAATCGATTTTCCATTTATATCAGGCGCTAGTGATCGATTCTCTTTTGCTACAAAGGTTACAACTCCATCTCCAGCAACGAAAGATTCTTCACTTACAGATGTCCCACCAGATCCACATCCAGAGAAAATCAAGGAAGACGAAAGTAAAGCTAAAATTGAGAATCTAGTTTTCACTTCTTCTTAGGAGGAAGTAAATCTTTTGCTGGTTCGCAATATTCAACATCCTCAATCACCCCATCACTATTGAAAACAAAGGTTGTGATTGACGCTAGTGAGCACTCTCTTTTGCGTGGGTCATGTAATAAAGATCTACCTTGTACATGTGAACGCACGATCCAAATCGGAAGTTGGTGGGATACGCAAATTGCTTCAGCACCAATTGAATTATCGCGTGCAGAATAAATTGCTGCCATCATTCTTTCAATCTGTTCTTTGTACGGCTCGCCCCAAGAGGGACGCCATGGATTCCATAAGTAGCGCCATGTTGATGGGCGGCGCAAAACTCCGTCTCCAACTGAAAAAGGTTTTCCTTCAAAAACATTGGCAGCTTCAATCAATCGTGGATCAGTAGTAATCGAAATTCCATGTGCGGCGACAATCGGTGCTGCTGTTTCTTGCGCTCGCTCAAGTGGTGACACATGTATTGCGCGAATCGGACGATCTTTGGACCAGTCAGCAACGGCTTCCGCCATTTGAACACCACGGGTGGATAGGTGCCAATTTGGCTGGCGTCCGTATAAGACTTTATTTGGGTTTTCGACTTCGCCATGACGAAGCACATGTACCCGGGTTTTCATGAGGGAAATCATAGTGAGGTCGAGATTGGGGTAGCGTTGGCAAGTTATGTCACCTCAATCACTCAACTCGCACCCAACCAGATCCCTGGCCCAGGAGTTACGGGCGCGCAATGATGAGCAATTGAGGGCGCTTTTAGCAGCAAGAGGCGATCTTTTGTCGCCATTACCTACTGATATCTCCGCTCTTGCCTCCCGAGCAAGTGCTCCCCCAAGTATTTCCAGAGCATTAGATTCCCTTAATCTTTGGGAGATTCAAGTTCTTGAAGCTCTCGTCGCGTTACCAGAACCAATCACAATTGAATCAGTAATTGCTGCCACTTCAGAGGATGCCAAATTAGTTATTGAAAAACTAATTTCACTTGCGCTGGTCTTCCCAGATGAAGATCAAATCAGAGTTCTCAACGCAATACGCGATTCAGTAGGAAATGAACCAACTGGACTTGGACCCGTGCTTGGATTGTTGAGTTCAAACGCGATAAAAAAAATTAGTGATGCGCCAGAAAATGCGCGAACAGTACTTGATCGCTTAACTTGGGGACCGCCAAGAGGCAGTGTTTCAGATATTAAAAAACCAGGAGTCGCCATCAAATGGTTACTTGATAATGATTTACTCTTGGCTGTAGATAGCAAAACGGTTGTACTACCTAGAGAAATTGGAATATATCTTCGTGGCGGAAAAATTCACCGCGAACTTCAAAATAAACCAACTGATTATCGCGGTCGCGAATTTACCCAAAGCGAAATAGATAAGAGTGCGGTTGGGGCAATTATCACTTTGTTACATCAAACTGAAGAGTTGATGAAATTTTGGGCAGGAGAACCTCCAGCAATTCTAAGATCTGGCGGTATCGGCGTTAGAGAAGTAAAGAAGGCGGCCGATGCGCTTGGTGTGGATGAGAATTATCTAGTTTTTATCGCTGAACTTTCTTATATTTGTGGGCTAGTTACCGTTGATCGAGAAGAAGAATTACTCCCAACTTCTGCATTTGATCTTTGGCTAAATTCAACTCATGATGAACGTTGGCAACTCATAGTAAATGGATGGTTAACAACGTCAAGAGTGAGTGGATTAGTCGGAAAAAATGAAGCGAGATACATCTCTGCACTTGGTCCTGAGATTGATAGAGCAGCAGCTGCCAATTTACGGGGCTTATTTCTTAAGTTAGTTGCCGAGATTTCCCCTTGTGCGCCTGACTTATCCGCATTGTCACAAAGAGTTCGATGGGAGCGGCCACGACGTGGAGTTGGATTACACACCGATATTGCAAATTGGAGTTCCCGAGAAGCCGAGTGGCTTGGAATTACCGGACGAGGGGCCATCTCTTCTTTTGGTTCGGCAATTCTGGCTGGAAAAGATGATTCGGGTTTAAGTAAAGCCTTGCCAAAAGAGATCGACCATATTTTGATTCAAGCAGATAACACCGCAATTGCGCCAGGTCCACTTCGCCTTGATCTTGCCCAAGAACTTTCGCTAATCGCAAATGTTGAAAGCAAAGGTGGGGCTACTGCCTATCGTTTCAGTGAGAACTCGATCAGGCGGGGCTTAGATAATGGTCGCAGTAGCGATGAAATAAATATATTTCTCACCAAAATTTCGAAAACTTCAATCCCGCAACCTCTCGCATATTTAATTGCTGATGTTGGTAAGCGACATGGAAAATTAAGAGTAGGCATTGGTTGGAGTTCATATATTCGGTGTGAAGATGAATCAGTTGTAAATGCAATACTCGCTGACAGACGGACCGCCCATTTACAATTGCGAAAAATCGCACCACAGGTTTTATTTACTGAAATCGACACAGAAGAAGCTGTGAATACTTTGATTGAAGCCGGTTTCTTGCCTGCAATTGAGGGACGCGATGGAGCGCTTGTCACACGCAAAAGATCTGCAGCCCGGGCAATCTCAAAAACTCGTCCACCTAGAGTTATTGGAGATTATGAAATTCCGCGTGATGAACTTTTGACTGCGGCACTTCGCGCATTGCGAGCTGGTGATCGCGCTTCAGCGAAACGAAGTGGTGTTCCAACAACTGTTGCAAGTGCCACTCCAAGTGAAACGATGGCGGCATTAACTGTTGCCATTAAAAGCAAGGAGACGCTAGTTATTGGATATGCCGATTCTGATGGTGGAGTCAGTCAGCGAATCATCGACCCGATCCAAGTTATGGCTGGCGTGCTTGTGGCCTATGACCATGGCAATGATGAAGTCTTGCGATTCCCAGTTTCACGGATAAACGGCATCGCCTTAGTCGAATAGGGCAGACTTAGCACTTGGGAAAAAGGGGTGGTTAATGAGTTCGCAACTTTTGGAGCAACTAGAACGATTAGTGCGCTGCCAATCCCCAACTTCAGATTTATCAGCATGCCAAGCAGTCATAAATCTAGCCGCAGAGATTGCTAGTGAAGTTTTAAATCAGCCCGCACAAATTCGCGAAATTGAAAATCGCCCAGTTTTTTGGTGGGGCGATCTGAACCCTGAAATTGTTTTGCTCACCCACCTAGACACAGTTTGGCCGATCGACTCATTTGCACCTATTTGGGAAATCAAAGATAACCGAATCACCGGTCCTGGTGTTTTTGATATGAAAGCCGGATTTATTCAAGCACTTTATGCACTTCGCGGGGTTAGTGGATCCGTTGCTCTCATTGCAACTACTGATGAAGAAAGTGGATCTCATTCATCCAAAAAACTAATTGAAGATTTATCACGCAATGCCCGAGCTGTTTTAGTTTTTGAGGCATCTGTAGATGGTGCAGTAAAGATTGGAAGAAAAGGTAGTGCTGATTTCAAAGTTACAGTTACTGGCAAGGCTGCCCATGCTGGATTAGAACCAGAAAAAGGTATTAACGCTAGTACTGAACTTTCACAATTAGTCTTACAAATTGCCAAATTGGAAAATCCAGAATTTGGAACAACTGTTGTCCCAACCACTATGACATCGGGAAGTACCACTAATACTGTCCCAGCATTGGCATCTGTAGATATTGATGTACGTTCATTTAAAGCCGCTGAGTTAAATCGGATTTCTGCAGCGCTAAAATCTTTAGTTCCACAAAATCTAGAGGCTAAAATCACTGTCACTGGACAAATTAATCGTCCGCCACTTGAGTTAACTTCAACTCAATCGCTATTTGAGCGAGCAAAAGAAGTTAATGCCGGTTTAGGAAGACCTCCTTTGGTTGGCGTTTCTGTAGGCGGAGTTAGTGATGGAAATTTTGCTGCCGCTGTAGGAGCCCCGACACTTGATGGATTGGGTGCAATTGGCGGTGGAGCCCATGCTCAAGGAGAATGGGTTAAGGCAGATTCCATTGATTCGCAAATTACATTTATAAATGCATTAATTACTGATCTTATTGAGAGGCCTTAATAATGAGCGAAGGTCCACTAATTGTTCAGAGCGATAAAACTCTCCTGCTTGAAATAGACCATGTGTTAGCTGATGAATGCCGAAAAGCTATTGCTCCGTTTGCTGAATTAGAAAGATCTCCAGAACATATCCACACATATAGATTGACTAATCTAGGACTGTGGAATGCACGCGCTGCAGGTCATGATGCAGAAGCCGTAATTGATATTTTATTGCGTTATTCACGGTATTCAGTTCCACATGCATTGCTGGTTGATATTGCGGAAACTATGGATCGCTACGGAAGACTTCGACTTGAAGCCCATCCGGTACACGGATTAATTCTGACCTCTACTGATGCTGCAGTCTTAGAAGAAGTACTACGTGCAAAAAAAATAGCGCCCATGTTCGGTCCGCGAATTGATCCTGAAACAGTTGTAGTTTTTGCAAGTGAACGTGGACGTCTAAAACAAAGTTTATTACGTCTTGGTTGGCCGGCTGAAGATATGGCTGGATATGTAGATGGTGAAGCACATCCAATCTCACTTGTAGAAAAAGATTGGAAGTTGCGGACTTACCAAAAAATGGCAGCTGAAGGTTTTTGGCATGGAGGTTCAGGTGTAATCGTTTTGCCTTGTGGTGCCGGAAAAACCATGGTGGGTGCTGCGGCGATGGCACTAGCCAAAGCAACAACTTTAATTTTGGTAACAAATACAGTCGCTGCAAGACAATGGCGGAATGAGTTGCTGCTTAAAACCTCGCTAACTGAGGATGAAATTGGCGAATACTCAGGAACTAAAAAAGAAATCAAACCAGTCACAATCGCCACTTATCAAGTGCTGACAACTAAAAAAGGTGGGGTGTACGCGCATTTAGATCTATTTGATTCACATGACTGGGGATTAATTATTTATGATGAGGTTCATTTACTTCCTGCGCCAGTCTTTAGATTTACAGCAGATATCCAATCTCGCCGGCGACTTGGCTTAACAGCAACGCTTGTTCGTGAAGATGGAATGGAGGGTGAAGTTTTTTCACTCATTGGTCCAAAACGATACGACGTTCCATGGAAAGAAATTGAGGCTCAAGGTTATATTGCCCCTGCTGAATGTATTGAAGTTCGCGTTAATTTAACTGATGCGGAAAGACTTCTTTATGCGACTTCAGAACCAGAAAATCGTTACCGAACATGCGCAACAACGTTAACCAAAACTAATGTCGCGAAATTTATCGCTGAGAAGCATCAAGGTGAGCAGGTTTTAGTAATTGGACAGTATCTTGACCAACTTGCGATACTTAGCGAGACTCTGGGTGTGCCAGTAATAACTGGAGATACCCCTATAAAAGAGCGCGAATCGCTATTCCAACTATTTAGGGACGGGGAAGTTAAAACTTTGGTTGTTTCCAAAGTCGCAAATTTCTCAATTGATTTACCTGAAGCCACTATTGCAATTCAAGTATCGGGAGCCTTTGGATCACGTCAAGAAGAGGCGCAAAGATTAGGCAGAATTTTGCGACCAAAATCAGATGGTCGGGGAGCACGTTTTTACACCTTAGTTGCTCGGGACACTATCGATCAAGATTTCGCGCAGAACAGGCAAAGATTTTTGACTGAACAAGGTTATGCATATCAAATTGTTGATGCAGATGACATTCTCTCTGGTGATAATAAATTAGGAAGCTAATAAATTATGAAATTAACGCTTTCCTAAATCTTATTTCATTAAGTTTAAAAAAATCATGATTTTTACCATTAATTAAAATTACCGGAACTTGTTCTCCATATTTTTCTTCTAACTCTATATTTTTATCAATATAAATTATTTCGATCGTAAATGATAACTCTTGTTGAATTAGGACAACTTCATCTCTCATCGCATGACAAAGATGACACCCATGCCGAGAATAAATAGTAACTTTGGCTGTCATTTGCTTGAAATTATCCGATCAAGCAATTCCTGCAAAACAAAAGTCAATTCAGTCTTTGCCTTAGTTGAGTTTTCTTCAAAATCTTTAAGGAACTTCTCAATAGCTCCTTCTGAAATTGGACCAATTAATGGACCATACTTGTGGGCAAAATTTTGTTGGACGAAATCACCAAGTGCACGAGCCAAATCGCTACGCAGATCAGATAGCTCAGGTTGCTTACTCTGATTTTTTTGCTCTTTGGCCGCCCGTTTAATTCCTGCGCTAGCCAATTCTTCCGAATTCACTTCAAGCTCCTCTTGAGTCCAATAAAACTGCTACGGTTTTTCCATGAAGCGGGCTAAATCAATAAGCGTAATTGTAGGGCTGCTCGCCACTTTGCTGCTACCGCTAGCCCCAACCGCTTCGGCCTTAACACCTCAATCAATAATTGCACCGTTGCAAGTCACATATGCCGGTGCTACCACAAAGTTAAGTTCCACTTATGTTCCCTTTAATGATCCAAATTTAGATCCCAAATCAAAGTTTGAAGTTAATTTCTTAACCGAATCTAGAACTCCATGGCCAGAGCCGGCAAAAAAAGCATTTTTACGCGCAGCTCAAATCTGGTCATACCTTTTTGAATCCAATGTCACTATAACTGTCGATGCTTACTGGTCACCACTTGATCGCGGCATTCTCGGAAATGCCAGACCTGGTGGTCCCAAAGGTGGCGGATATTTTAAGGATTTCCCTGGTGCTCCTGAAAAAAATCTCTGGTACCCAGCTGCACTTGTCAATTCATTGGCTAGTGATAAAAAAGATCAAGATGAATTAAATGCCGAGATAACTGCCCGCTTTAACTCAAACCCTGCTAACGTAAATTGGTATTTCGGTACCGATGGAAAAGATGCTGTAGGGCAATTTGATTTCTTAAGTGCTGTACTCCACGAATTAGGACATGGACTTGGCATTATCTCTACCGAAACCTTTAATGACCGTTTTGGTACTTTTGCAAATGACTCACCGAGTATCTTCGCAGGATTTGTTGCAAATGAAGCAGGGCGCAGATTATCTGATCTTGCAGCCACGATTCCTGAATTCGGTACATATGTAACATCGCCGCTCTATTGGGTTGGCTCACAAGGAATATTGGCTAATAACGGTACTAAGCCAAAACTTTACACACCTGCTCAATACAAAACTGGCTCTTCAGTAAGCCACTTGGATGATGAATTGTTTCCGAAAAGTGCAATTAATGGGTTAATGAGTTCCACCATAGATATGCAACAAGCAATCCATGATCCAGGACCAGTGGTAATTGCAATGCTAAAAGATATGCGTGGGAAAGCTCCGGTAACTCGCATTAGCGAGATTCGTAATCTGCACACTATTGCTGGAAATAAGGCAATTACTTTATCTTTTGATCCCCCTGAAGAATCAATCAGGCAAGATATTACTTCCTATCAAATCAAAGTTTATCCCGGAAACCAAATTATTACTGTTACTAAATCGCCAGTAACGATTCCACAGTTGTCTCCCGGATTGCCCTACTACTTTGGGGTTACCGCGATTTCAAATGGCTTCCAAAGTAAAGAAGTTACCTCATCGGTTGTTGTTCCTGAGGACAGTTGGGTTAAGAAAGTAATTGATTCAGATTCAGATGCTCGATTTACGGCTAGTACAATTTACTCAGGTAAGCAAACTTTAATTTACACTGATTCAAAAAGTGGTTATTTGATAATGAATCAATTTGATGGAAAGGTTTGGAAGCGAAAAATTGTAGATGGTGATTCTACTAAATTAGGAAAGCGCAATAATAATCTAAATGGGCGCCTTTCTGTCTGCTTAACAAATCCAGGAAAGAAAGAGAAGTTGCATATTTTCTATACAGATACGGTTGAAAAGGATCTATTACATGCAACTTTTGATGGGAAAAAATGGAGTTATGAAACAGTTGACGGAGATGGAGCTGCAATCCAAGATTATCGTGAAACTATTCGGACTAAAACTGCAAGTAATGTAAATGTGTCAAATGCTTGCGTGGCAACTACTCAAGGATTACAAGTATTTTATCGAGATGACTCACAAGGAATCTTGCTTGGTGCCACATTACTTAAAACTGGTTGGAGTTATGAAATAGTAGATGGGGATAAATTAACTGGTGGTCGAAGTGAAGGTGACGTCGCATTCCGTCTTGCGGCGGTAACCACTGGAAAGAAAATTCATTTGCTTTATGACTCAGTTCTAGCTTCCCCAGAGAAGAAACCAATTCAAGGCGATATTCGCTATGCAACCAGAAGTAGTGTTTCCCCACTTGACTGGCAATACACAACGGTCGAAGCGGGCAAACGTGAGATACCTGTAGCCGGTTTTGATTTAGGGCTTACCGTAAATGGTTCGGAAATTCGTGCCATTTGGTATGCCTCTTCTGCTGCAACTATTTCAAAAGCTGATCGCATTCACTGGACTGATTTAACTGCTCCAGGAATTATTTCGGAATTTGTTCCGACATCAAGCCCGGTTTCACCAATTTCACTCACAGCAAGCACTGCAATTTACGGGTGTGAAGATCGACTTTGTTCCTTAGATTTGATCACTAAAAAAAGTACTCTTGCAAATGACACTGCTATAGATAAGAGCATTTCAGCATCTTGGATCAAAATTAAAAGCAGAGATTACGCCTTTGTAAATATTGATGGTAAGGCGACTTTACTTACTAAGCCCTTAAGTTAGTTAAAGTAGCAGATTTACTTAAATTATTTAATTATTTTGCGTTACGTCTTTGAATTCTGGTGCGCTTTAGCAACTTCTTATGTTTTTTCTTAGCCATTCTTTTGCGACGCTTCTTGATTACTGAACCCATGTATCACTCCTTTAGAAATTTTTTGCAACGCCCGATTGAAGAATTTTAATTAGGGTCAGAGATTACCCTGTTGGGAGAAGAGTGCTAAATTGTGGATATTTAGCCCTAAAACCCTAAAATGGGAGCTGGGTCAAGACAAATGTGCCGTCAGCGGCACGAGTTGCCACGCAGGTACCCAAGCCAGATTGAGATCGTAAGCCAAGGATTTCGGCACTCAGTGGAATGCGACCACCGAATACACCTAATATTGGCTCGCCTTTTTTATCAAATTGATACACCACTACATCCCCCGCTTTGGCTTTCAAGAGTGCGTTGGTTTGTGTGGTTAGCACAGCAACCACTGATGAAGTGTTTACCGCTGCAGTTGCTCCTGCATACCGCTTACTCCATAGCACCGAACCAGTGCTTGAGAATTGGGAAATTACCGCCTCGGTTAAAATTTTAGTCACTGAGGTTCCCCCGACGGTTAGATTTCCCGCAGCACTTTTCCAAGCTCGTGTTGCACCTACGCCATTACTTCTGACACTTTTTAATATCTTTCCATCGGTCGGTGAAACATTAAGAATGATTCCATCTACTTTCCCAATTACCGGTTTTTTCGCAAGTACTTCTGCACTGTGGCCAACTAAAGTTAGAGTTTTATCTTTATTTAAGACTCCAGAAGCTAAAGTAGTGGCAGATTTTCCAAAGTAAAATTTTGTTCCAAATTCACCTGCACTAGTAAGTGATTGCATAAAAGAACGTTCGCCACCAGTTTTGGTGATTTCAATTCCAATTAAATACACAACCGCGCTACCAGGGATGATCGCAGTTACATATCCAAAATTACTTAAAGCAATTGCAAACCGATTGAGCAGCACTCCACTTTTATCTACTTGTGTAACAGTTACAAATTTTAAATCTTTTCGAATCGGTTTGACACTTTGTGCAGTGACTGTGTCAGGGTTCAAAGTTTGCACTGTTGGAGTTTGATTACTTTCAATTGGTTGCGATTCAGCAGAGGCAGATGAACTATCCGGAGAGAGTAAAGTAGGTGGATTTTCGGCACTTTGGGCCAATCCCGCAATCCAAATCTGCTCTTTTGAATCCACCGCGATTGCTGTTGCGACATCATCTTCCGATGTTCCAACCCGAAGTGACCAAACATTTCCTCCTGAAGAATCAAAAGCACTAACCCATGAATCAACGCCGCCTAGAGGACCTAGAGGACCTAAAGGAGTTGTACCAAGAAAATCTCCAACCACATTGCCTGCAACTATCCAATTCTTTTTGGTAGAAGTAATTCCAATAATTTCGTCATTTTGGTTGCCAGAAATTGTCGTACTAAAAAATGGGGGTACCACTTTTGGTGAAAAAGTTGCCGCATAAGCGTTTGGAGTAAATAAGAGTGAAAAACTTACTGCAATAAAAAGTGTTCGCCTCAGCTTTGTCACCCCTGAGCTAATTCGCGCGAACGATCACGCGCTGCCAAAAGTGCGGCACTAAATATCTCATGAATTCCGCGCTCATTTAAAGTTTTAAGTGCAGCAGCAGTTGTTCCATTTGGACTTGTAACATTTTCGCGCAAGGTTGTTGGTGTTTTCCCTGAATCTCGCAACATCGTTGCAGCACCGTAAATAGTCTGAATACTTAATTGATTTGCATCCTCAGGTGTCAGGCCTAACTCAATTCCAGCTGCAACCATTGCTTCGATTATTAGAAAAAAGTAAGCCGGTCCTGATCCACTTAGTGCAGTAACTGCATCTTGCAAATGCTCTTCAACGCGAATCACTTTGCCTGTGCCATTCAATAGTTTTTCGGCGAGCGCTAAATCTTTTTCACTGCAATGAGTGCCGCCAGAAATGGCTGCCATTCCTTCACCAACTAATGCTGGGGTATTTGGCATTACCCGGATAACTGGAACTTTCTTACCTTTAAGCGCGGTTTCAATCCCATCAATTTTTTTACCGGCTGCAAGGCTAATTAGTACAGTCTCTGCAGATATCTGATCTGAAATTTCGGCAACGCTCGTCGCCAAATCTTGCGGTTTAACGATTAAAAATATTGCCGCGAATCCTGATACTGCCTCTAGCCCGGAGAGTTCACCAACACCATATTGCGCACAAATCTCTTTACTTCGCTCTTGCCGCTTTTCTAATATCGAAATAGAACTGGGCACGGTTCCTGATTTTATGAGTCCGGCGATAATCGCCTCTCCCATTGCACCAGCGCCGATGATCAATATCTGGCTCATAAGGCAGAGCCTACAACGCCAACATCTCGACAGGTCGGTAAGCCAACTTAAAGCCAGCACCCACCCAATTCCTACCGATGTAACGAGAACCTAAAAAAGCCTCTACCCTTGTGCCTTATGCCTGAGGTAGTAATTGATTTCCCGCGCGACTGGGTTGAATTTGATAACCCTGCAGATCCATTTGGTGAGCGTTTTCGTTGTGATTTAACTTGGCTTACCTCTAATTGGACCTGCATTTATGGCAATGGTTGTAAGGGAATTTACGCTGATCGTCCTAATGATGGATGTTGTTCTGAAGGTGCGATTTACTCTGGTAAAAAAGATGAAGAAAGAGTCCTTAAATTTGCTAAAAAATTAAAAAAATCTCAATGGCAGTACTTTGACAAAGCCCAACCTAAGAAAAAAGGTGGCAAATTAAAGATCTCTGAAGTAGATGGAGATGGTGAGCGAAAAACTCGAAAAGTAGAAGAGGGTTGCATCTTCTTAAATCGAAAAGGTCATACTGCTGAAGGTTTCACTGGGGATTTTGGTTGCGTTCTACACCATCTTGCTCAAAGCGAAGGTGTCCACTTTGTTAAGACAAAGCCTGATGTATGTTGGCAATTACCAATTCGCCGGAGTTTTGAAAAAGTTGATCTCGGCGATGATGTAGAAGTGTCAGTCACAGTTATAGGTGAATATGAAAGTCGCGGTTGGGGACCTGGTGGCGAAGATTTTCACTGGTACTGCACCAGTAACTCTGACGCACATGTTGGCAAAGATCCGGTCTACATCTCAAATGAAGCAGAACTTACTGAATTGATGGGCAAAAAAGCTTATGCGGAATTGAAGCAGATTTGCGATGCTCGGATGGAAATTAAACGGGCTGCATCTCCGAAGTTGTTGCCATTTCTACTTGAGCATCCAGCCACAACTTTGGCCCGCAAAGAGGCTGCCGCAAGAATTCAATAGAAGTTCAATAGCAAAAGGTCAGTTGTAAGTCGTACTCTTAGAACATGGCTAAAGCATCGCTCAAAGAGCCCTTCCGCTGTTCAGAATGTGGTTGGAGTACCTCAAAGTGGGTTGGCCGCTGTGGTGAATGCCAAGCGTGGGGAAGTATTGATGAGGGCACTCGCAAACTTAATGTTGTAGCCGCAGGGGCGGTCACTGCAAATGCACGTCCCATTGGTGAAGTTGATTTAGCCGCTGCGCAATCTCGATCAAGTGGTGTCGCGGAGTTAGATCGCACCCTTGGTGGCGGATTAGTTCCTGGCGCTGTGGTTTTACTTGCCGGTGAGCCCGGAGTTGGAAAATCTACTTTGCTCTTAACTGTTGCGGCAGAGAGCGCGCGCACTGGATTAACTGCACTCTATGTAACTGGTGAGGAATCTACGGCGCAAGTTAGATTGCGTGCCGAACGGCTTTCTGCAATTCACCCTTCTCTTTGGTTAGCTGCTGAAAATGAATTGAGTGCTGTTGTTGCACATATTGATGCGGTAAAACCAGATTTGTTAATTATTGACTCAATCCAAACGATGGCTAGTGCTGCTATTGAAGGATCACCTGGTGGCGTGACGCAAGTTCGCGAAGTTGCAAATACTGCAATTAGAATCGCGAAAGATCGCGGAATAACTGTAATTTTAGTTGGTCACGTTACAAAAGATGGATCAATCGCTGGTCCAAGATTGCTCGAACATTTAGTAGATGTAGTACTTAACTTCGAAGGAGATCGCCATTCACGGTTGCGGTTAGTCAGATCAATCAAAAATCGATTTGGGGCAACTGATGAAGTTGGATGTTTTGACTTACATGATGGTG
Organism: Actinomycetes bacterium; assembly: GCA_014190175.1. Next base: position 54,834 of record BJFZ01000004.1, read on the forward strand.
GCATCTCAGGTGTAACTGATCCAAGTGGACTTTTCACAACTCGTCATGCCGAACCTGTTCCGGGAACTTGCGTCACAGTTGCACTTGAAGGCCGGCGGGCACTTGTTGCCGAGATTCAAGCATTAGTCGGAGTTGAAAAAGATCGTGATTATGGAAACGCCCGTCGAGTTACCAGCGGATTAGATAGTGCCCGAACCGCAATGACCCTTGCAGTTTTAGAGTTACGTGCAAATACCAAATTAGCAGGAAGAGATGTTTATGTAGCAACAGTTGGTGGAATGAAGTTAACCGAACCAGCAGCTGATCTTGCCGCAGCCCTTGCGGTCGCCTCTGCAGCGGTCGGTTTAGCCCTACCCGCAGATTTAATTGCAATTGGTGAAGTTGGCCTTGCTGGTGAAATTAGAAAAGTAACGGGTGGTCAACAACGGATAGTTGAGGCAGCCCGACTTGGATTTAAACGCGCATTAATTCCGGCCGGAAGTGATATCAAAGTTGCTGGAATTGAAATTGTTGAAGTGCACCGGATATCTCAAGCTCTCGAAAAAGTGAAACTTCTATAGCATTAAGCAGAAACGATGTATTCACCGCTGATCTGCACCGGAATTTCCGTTAATGCAGCGCGAGTTGGTCCAGCGATTGCTTTTCCGTTTTGCAAAGGATCAAATCTTGCTCCATGACAAGGGCAGATCAATTCTTTGCTAGCGATGTCATAATCCACAGTGCAACCTTGATGGGTGCATACTGCCGAAAAAGCACAAACTGCATCGGTAGCAGTACGAATTAATATTCCTGGATCACCTGATGTAAGTTTAATTTGCAAAGCAGTACCAACATTTAAATCTGAAATTGCCGCAATTGCATTAGCGGGAGCACCGCCACCTTGCTTTGTCACAACTTTTGCTGCTGCGGAAGCGATTTTTGCCGGTTTAGCAAAGAAATTTCCTAATGATGCGAATGCGATTGAGAGCGCACCCACAACTCCAATTCCAATAGCACCTCTTCGATCAACATTTAAAACTCTAGAAATTGTTCGCTTTCTTGGCAAAATTGCTAATGCAAAAACTAACCACATAATTAAATATGCGGTGTCAGGGGCTAAGAAATATGGTGTTGTATAAAATGTAGATGAAAGCCAAAGAGATGCTGAAAGTCCGGCACCGGCAACTGCCGCCAAAAAGGGCAATACTCCAAAAAGAGTTGCTAAACCAATTGCAATTTCGCCAACCAGTGTGCCAGCGCCAACCAGAGTTGCGTGCTCAACCATCTTATTTAATAGTGGTGAAATTGGAGATTGTTGTGCAAAGCCGGCAAGTTGCTTGCCAATATAGGTAGTGGCATCTGGATTTAGAAATCCTCCATCAAGAGCCTTATCAAGACCAGCGTAAGTAAAGGTGATTCCCAACCAAAAGCGCAGTAAGCGCACACTCCAACTCTGATGTATCCAACTTTTAGCAACACCTTGCAAAAATTCTTGAACGCTACTCATCATGCTCCTTAAATAGGTGGATCAAATATAAACAATGTTCCGGAGAATCCACCGTCAACTGGTATTGCGATACCAGTAACAAAATCCGAGGCTGCACTTCCTAAAAATCCGGCCACACCCTCAAAATCTGACCCCGTTCCCCACCTATTTGCCGGCGTGCGTTGCATAACTTGCTGCTCAAGTCCTGGGATTGAACGGGATTGGGTTGTCATTTCGGTTTTCACCCATCCCGGGAGAACAGCATTTACTTGAATATTATCAGCACCCCAAGCTACTGCTAAAGATTTGGCTAATTGAACTACTGCACCTTTTGTAGCCGCATATGCAGAAGTTATCCCAAATCCAAAGATGCTTGTCATAGAGCCAATAGTGATTATTTTTCCGCCACCACGCTTTTTCATTTCTGGATAAACGGCTTGGCAGCACTCGAAAACCGCAGTTAAATTTGTATCTAAAACATCTTTCCAATCTGCTTTAGAAAAATCTTCTGGTCTTTTGCGAATAGTTATACCTGCATTAGCAACTAAAATATCAATTGAGCCAAGTTTTGCAACTGTATCAATTACGGCTTGATCAATATCTGCTCGAATATTTACATCTACTTTGAATGCAACTGCTCGTACTCCAAGGGATTCAAGTTCAGCTACCGCTTTGGCACTTTTTTCGAGGTTGCGCGACCAGATCGCGATATTTGCACCAGATTTAGCAAATCCCCGCGCAAATCCAAGACCAATTCCACCATTTCCACCAGTGACTACGGCAACTTTGCCCTGCAAGTCAAAGGCGGATGATGACATTGATGACATTGATGACATTGATGACATTAATGACAGTTAAACTGCTGGAGTTTCGGCCAGATCCTCAGGTGTGTTGGGTGTTGAAATCTTTGGTTCACCAGTAAAAGTGAACTTCGCGTCAACTCCTTCGCCTTCAGTATCAACAACGATAATTTCACCGGCTTTAAGTTCACCAAATAAAATCTTCTCAGAGAGAATATCTTCAATCTCTCGTTGAATGGTTCGGCGTAATGGACGTGCTCCCATTACTGGGTCATAACCGCGGGATGCGATCAATGCCTTTGCGGAAGGTTTCAATTCGATACCCATATCTTTGGCCTTCAACCGCTCATCAAGTAACGCAATCATCAAATCAACAATTTGGACAATCTCTGCCTCTGTCAATTGATGGAAGACAACTATCTCGTCAATACGGTTTAAAAATTCTGGACGGAAATGGGCTTTAAGTTCATCAGTAACTTTATTGCGCATCCGCTCATAAGAGGTTTGTGAATCGCCACTATTAGCAAAACCAAGTCCAGCACCCTTTGAAATATCACGAGTTCCAAGGTTTGTAGTCATGATGATGATTGTGTTTTTAAAATCTACAACACGACCTTGCGCATCTGTTAAACGTCCATCTTCAAGAACTTGTAGCAAGGAGTTGAAAATATCTGGATGTGCTTTTTCAATCTCATCAAAGAGCACAACAGAGAATGGACGGCGCCGAACTTTCTCGGTGAGTTGTCCGCCCTCGTCATAACCAACATATCCTGGAGGTGAACCAAATAACCGTGAAACAGTATGGCGTTCGGCGTACTCACTCATATCAAGTTGAATAAGTGCATCTGCATCACCAAATAAGAAACTAGCCAAAGTGCGTGATAGTTCAGTCTTACCAACGCCAGAAGGACCGGCGAAGATAAATGAGCCGCCCGGACGTTTAGGATCTTTCAATCCTGCTCGTGCACGACGAATCGCTTGTGAAAGTGCCTTAATGGCTTGATCTTGGCCAATTACCCGTTTGTGCAATTCATCTTCCATGCGTAACAAACGTGAGGTCTCTTCCTCAGTCAACTTCACAATCGGAATTCCGGTAGCTGCAGCAAGAACTTCAGCAATCTCTTCTTCGCCAACAACTGAAACCTGGTCTAAATCTCCAGCTTTCCATTGCTTCTCGCGCTCACTTTTTTCTTGAATCAGAGTTTTTTCTTTATCGCGAAGTGAGGCTGCTTTTTCAAAATCTTGTCCATCAATTGCCGACTCTTTTTCGCGTCGAACATTTGCGATGCGATCATCAAACTCACGTAAATCAGGTGGTGCTGTCATGCGCTTGATACGCAGACGAGATCCGGCTTCATCAATAAGGTCAATTGCTTTATCTGGCAAGAAGCGATCTGAAACATAACGATCTGCCAAAGTAGCAGCCGCAACTAAAGCTGTATCTGTAATTGAAACATGGTGATGTGACTCGTAACGATCACGAAGTCCTTTTAAAATCTCGATGGTGTGAGTTACGGATGGTTCAGCAACTTGAATTGGCTGAAAACGTCGCTCAAGTGCAGCATCTTTTTCTAAATGTTTGCGGTATTCATCAAGAGTCGTGGCACCAATTGTCTGAAGTTCGCCACGTGCCAACATCGGTTTTAAAATGCTTGCCGCATCAATTGCACCTTCGGCTGCACCTGCTCCTACCAATGTGTGAATTTCATCGATGAACAAAATAATGTCACCACGGGTGCGAATCTCTTTCAATACTTTCTTCAAGCGCTCTTCAAAATCTCCACGGTAGCGACTTCCAGCAACTAACGCACCAAGATCTAGTGAATAGATTTGTTTATCTTTAATAGTTTCTGGAACTAAGTTTTTAACAATCGCCTGAGCAAGTCCTTCAACCACCGCGGTTTTACCAACGCCTGGTTCACCAATTAATACTGGGTTATTTTTTGTACGACGGGAAAGAATTTGCATTACGCGTTCAATCTCTTTTTCGCGACCAATTACCGGATCGAGTTTTCCTTCCCGAGCAGCAGCAGTTAAGTTGCGACCAAATTGATCAAGCACAAGTGAAGTAGATGGAGTTCCTTCAGCAGGACCGCTAGAAGTTGCGGCCTCTTTGCCTTGATAACCTGAAAGCAATTGAATTACTTGTTGACGTACACGATTTAAATCTGCGCCAAGTTTTACCAAAACTTGAGCAGCAACGCCTTCGCCTTCACGAATTAAACCAAGCAAAATATGTTCGGTGCCAATGTAGTTGTGTCCGAGTTGCAAAGCTTCACGAAGTGAAAGTTCTAATACTTTTTTAGCGCGTGGAGTAAATGGAATATGTCCACTTGGTGCTTGTTGGCCTTGACCAATAATCTCTTCAACTTGTGCACGAACTGCCTCAAGTGAAATCCCAAGTGATTCAAGCGCTTTTGCGGCTACACCTTCACCTTCGTGAATTAAGCCAAGCAAAATGTGCTCAGTGCCGATGTAATTGTGATTGAGCATGCGAGCTTCTTCTTGGGCGAGTACAACTACTCGTCTGGCTCGGTCAGTAAACCGCTCAAACATGGCAACTCCTCTAACTATGTAATGTGCCCCTTTGCGTGGGTACATCTCCAAGCCTAATCATCTCTTACTTAGGCGGCACATTGGATGGTATTTCTTTTAACGCTCAATTGGGCTCAAATATGCCCTCCGAGCCACTTTGAAATTGCTGGTCCACCAGATCTAGCCAAAATCCCGAAATCTGCCCCAATCCATAGTTTGGGCAGGGATCCTCCAAATCCTTAAAGCAGCCGCAACATTCTGGTGTTCCCCAGAGTGTTTGGCTTCACACTCTCTAGCTCCAAGAATTCAGCAATACCCGCATCGTATGAGAGCAAAAGCTCTTGGTAAACGGCTGGATCAACAGGGGTTCCTTGAATTTCCACAAATCCATGTCTACTAAAGAAATCTGTTTCAAATGTTAAACAGAAAATTCTTTTTACTCCAAGTTCGATTGCACGAGTTGTGATGTGCTCCATTATTTGCGACCCGATACCAGCGCCTCGATATTTTTCAATAACAGCCATCGTTCGCACTTCTGCTAAATCTTCCCAAAGAATATGCAGTGCGCCGCAACCAATAACTTCGCCATCTATTTCAGCAACTGTAAATTCCTGAACAGATTCATAAAGAGTTACTGTCTCTTTTGTAAGTAGTCTGCGGCCAAGTGCATAAGTATCGATAATTTGTCGAAGTTTTTTAATGTCACTTGTGCGAGCTGGACGGATTATTGGATTCATTCTGGTTTCACTAGTGGAAATAAAATAGTTTCCCGAATTCCAAGACCAGTTATTGCCATCAACAATCTATCTACACCCATGCCCATCCCTCCCAGTGGCGGCATTCCAAATTCAAGAGCGCGTAAAAAATCCTCATCTAAGACCATGGCTTCAACATCACCTTTTGCACCAAGTGCTGCTTGTGCTACTAACCGCTCACGTTGAATAACTGGATCTGTTAATTCGGAGTAACCAGTTGCAAGTTCGAAACCATCAATATATAAATCCCATTTCTCAGCGACACCTGGGATATCTCGATGTGATCGAACCAGTGGTGATGTGTCCAACGGAAATCCCATAACAAAGGTTGGAGTTTTCAACTCTGGCCTAACTAAATGTTCAAACAATTCTTCTAGCAATTTTCCGGTGATCCATTTTGGATCAACTGATAAGCCGACCTTTTTTGCTAATTCAATTAGCTCATCATGAGAAGTCATTGCGGTAACTTCTACGCCAACTGCTTTAGAAACAGATCCGTACAGTGAAATCTGATCCCACTTTCCACCTAAATCACTTTCCCGCCCATCAAAATGTGTGACTGTTGTAGATCCACAACTTGCAATTGCTGCTTCTTGCACTAATGCCCTTGTTAACTCAATCATCGAATTCCAATCTCCATAAGATTGGTAAGACTCGATCATTGCAAACTCTGGCGAGTGTGAAGAGTCAGCGCCTTCATTTCTGAAATTTCGGTTGATTTCGAAAACTCGCTCAATACCACCAACAATGCAACGTTTTAAATAAAGTTCTGGTGCAATTCTAAGAAAAAGTTCCATGTCATAGGCGTTAATGTGAGTCTTAAATGGTCGGGCAGCAGCTCCGCCGTGTAATACCTGCAACATTGGGGTTTCGACTTCAATAAAATCTCGCTGGGAAAATGTGTCGCGAAGAGATTTCATTACAACTGGTCGTAAGCGGGCATTTGATCTGGCTTCTGGTCTAACTATTAAATCCACATAACGCATCCGAACCCGGGTCTCTTCAGATAAAGGTTTATGTTCTACCGGTAGCGGACGTAAAGTTTTAGCTGCCATATTCCAAGAAGTTGCCAGAATTGAAAGTTCGCCGCGTTTTGACGTGATTATTTCACCGGTGACACTTACAAAATCTCCAATATCTACAAAGGTTTTCCATTGTCCCAAAACTTCTTCGCCAACTTTGTCTAGCGAGAACATCGCTTGTAATTCAGTTCCATCACCTTCACGCAAAGTTGCAAAACATAATTTTCCAGTATCCCGCTTAAAGATAACTCGACCACTCAAGCTCTCTGTTACCCCAGTTTTTACATCTATTTCTAGATCAGCAAACTTTTCTCGTATCGATTTAAGTGAAGAGGTGCGTGGAACCGAAACTGGATAAGGCGCAACCCCTGAGGAAATTAAAGATTCTCTTTTTTCATGTCGGATTCGAATCTGCTCTGGCAGATCATCCACTTCGGCGCTGCTATTGCTTTCCTGCGCACCTTTTTCGCTCATGGGTAGAGGGTACCGGTTCTAGTGGTTTCGCTCATGCACCAAGCGAAGGCCAATCAAGGTCAAATCTGGTTCGTGAAAATCAATGGTTTCACAAATTCCAATAACTAAGGTTGCCAATCCGCCAGTAGCAACTACCGTGATTCCATCTACATCAAGTTCGTCACTAATCCGCCTTACCAAGCCATCCACCTGTCCAGCAAAGCCATAAATTGTTCCAGATTGCAAAGCTTCGACAGTATTTTTCCCAATAACTGATTTCGGTTTAATTAATTCAACTTTTCTAAGTTGTGCAGCTCGAGCCGCTAACGCCTCAACAGAGATTTCAATTCCGGGTGCAAGTGCCCCGCCTAAAAATTCCCCTTTCGCTGATACAACATCAAAATTAGTAGAGGTACCAAAATCAACAACAATTACTGGACCGTTTTCACCAAACATCTCATGAGCGGCCAATGTATTTGCGATTCGATCTGATCCAATCTCCTTTGGATTATCTACAAGCAGCGGAACGCCGGTTTTAATACCAGGTTCAAGTATGGTCGATGGTGTTTGCGCGTAATGCCTCGAAAGCATTGTGCGTAATTCACGCAGAACTGCCGGCACTGTTGAACATAGCGAGATACCACTTACCTCAAAATCTTCTACTAAAGAGCGGTATTTAATCCACAACTCATCAGCGGTGTCACGTGGATCTGTCTTAACTCGCCATGAATGTAAAATCTTTTGATCATCAAAAATTCCTAAGACTGTGTTGGTATTCCCAACATCTATGGTTAGTAACATTTTATTTATCCTTAACTTTAAGATCTAATCCGATATCAAGAATTGCAGCAGAGTGGGTTAGCGCACCTATCGCAATAAAATCAACTCCACTTGACGCATATTCGCGTGCGTTCTCTAAAGTGATTCCTCCTGATGCTTCAAGTTTTGTTCGGTTAGCACATTGTGCAACCGCTACTTTGCATTCCTTTGATGACATGTTGTCTAGCAAAATTAAATCTACTTTGCCCGCTATCGCTTCTTCCATTTGGTCTAAACGATCAATCTCAACTTCGATAGAAAGGTTTGGAAATTTACTTCGCACCTCGTAAATTGCCTTTGTAATACTTCCCGTTGCCGCGATGTGATTATCTTTTATGAGAGCGGCGTCAGATAAGTTCATCCGATGATTTGTGGCCCCTCCCATTCGGACTGCAAACTTTTCAATTTCTCGCCATCCTGGTGTGGTTTTCCGAGTATCGCGAATTATGCAACCTGTTCCTTTTACGGCTTCGACCCAAATATTTGAAATGGTTGCAACACCTGATAGCCGCGAAAGAAAATTTAACGCGGTTCGCTCTGCAAAAAGTAAATCGGTAACTTTTCCAGTAGCTTCAAAAATCAATTCTCCCGCTTTAACTTTGCTTCCTTCGGGAATTTGCTTAGCAAAAGTAATTGCAGAGTTTCCAGCAATTTCAAGCACGGCTTGTGCAGCAAAGATTCCAGCAACAACGCCAGCCTTTCTGGCATTAAATTGGGCAACTGCTATTTGATTAGCTGGGATCGTTGCAACTGTTGTTGCATCTAAACCACTGCCCAAATCTTCTCGAAGCGCTGCATCGACCAATACTTCAAATGGTTGCGGTGATATTTTGTGCTCCAGCATTGTTGCAACAAGTTGATTAGATAACCTACTCATTAATCACCTTTTCTAAATTGTGAAGGTAATTTCCGGCTATATCCATTTCTTGTAAAATCCGCTGCTGCCATGAATCTAATGAGTTAGGGAAATCCTCTCGCCAATGTGATCCCCGAGTCTCTTCTCTAATTAGCGCTGAGCGCACTAAAACATTTGCCAAACAATGCAAATTAGTTACTTCCCAAGCCTCAACGCAAGGTTGATCGGATGTTCTTTTCGCTAGTTGATTCAAGGTAGCCAATACCTCTTCTAAAGATTCTCTAGTTCTAATCACGCCAGCACCTTTGCTCATAGCATTAGCGATATCTGTTCTAATTGCAGGATCAAGCAAAATGCTCTTTGAATTATTTTCTACCGGCTCACCTTGAGCCGGTAGATTTACTTTTAAATCATCAGCAATTCTTGCTGCGAAAACTAATCCTTCTAATAAAGAGTTAGAAGCCAATCTATTTGCACCATGAACACCGGTACATGCTGTTTCACCACATGCATATAACCCCAAAATACTTGAAAGTCCAGATAAATTGACGCGAACTCCACCGGAGGCGTAATGAGCAGCAGGTGCAACTGGAATTAAATCCTTTGCTGGATCAATATTATGATCTAAGCAAGATTGATAAATAGTTGGGAAACGTTCTGAAAAATTTGATACTGCACTTACATCAAGCCAGACATGATCACTTCCATTTTTAATCATCTCGCGCATAATTACTTTTGCTACAACATCTCGCGGAGCCAAATCTGCTAATTCATGTGCGCCCTGCATAAAGCGAACGCCAGCATCATTAACTAAAACTGCACCTTCACCACGAACCGCTTCGCTAATAAGTGGTTGTTGGCCACTTGCATTATTACCAAGCCACATAACTGTTGGGTGAAATTGAATAAATTCAACATCGGCTATACCGGCCCCCGCACGTAATGCCAGTGCGACTCCATCTCCAGTTGAGACTGGAGGATTTGTGGTTTGGGCGAAGACTTGCCCTAACCCTCCTGTTCCTAAAATCACCGCTCGTCCAAGTGCTCGACCCACACCATCACGACTACCTTGGCCAATAACATGCAATGTCACTCCACAAACTCGACCATCATCGTCAACCAGAGCATCTAGTACGAGTGCATTCTCAATTAATTCAATTCCCTCATCTTGGGTTACGGCTACAAGTAGGGCTCGTGAAATTTCGGCCCCGGTTGCATCACCGCCAGCATGCAAGATGCGATTTCGATGGTGACCGCCTTCACGCGTTAATGCGATCTCACCACTTACCGATCTATCAAAAACTGCACCTCTTGCAATTAATCTTTCAACAGCACCAGGGCCTTCGGAAACTAAAATCCTGACCGCTTCAACATCACAAAGTCCTGCCCCTGCAGCAATCGTGTCCGCTTCATGTTCTCTCGGTGAATCCCCTGGGCCGAGCGCCGCAGCGATTCCGCCTTGCGCCCATTTAGTGGAACCCGCATCAACGCGAGCTTTTGTTACTAACAAAACAGATAATCCGTTAGCGCGAACTTGAAGAGCGGTAGTTAACCCTGCTATTCCTGATCCAACAATTATCACATCGGCTTTTATTGTCCAACCTGGGCTAGGTGCAAGTAATTTCATTTACCTCGCCCTTCTGGCTCGATAACGGCCGCTAAATTATCTATTAACCGGACTGAGCCTACCCAACCAGCAAGAAGTAGTTGAACTGGGCCAAAATGGGATTGATCAACCTCAAGCAAGCTCTTGGGATTCACTATTGCAAAATAATCCAACTTGAAATCTATTTCACTGGTTAGTTCAGCTAGGGCTGTATCTTTCATTTCAGCGTAACTTTGTTTTTTACTGGCGGCATCTAGCGCTCTAGAAATTACAAGTGCTGACGTCGCTTGCTCTGAAGATAATCTGACATTTCGCGAAGAGAGTGCCAATCCGGATATTTCTCTAATAGTTCTAGCTGAAACAATTTCGATCTCAGGGTGTGCACGTTTTGAAAATTCACGAATTAAAAATAATTGTTGAAAATCTTTCTCTCCAAAAATCGCATAATCTGGTTTTACAATTTCAAATAGGCGATTTACAACAGTCAAGACACCATCAAAATGACCAGCGCGAGTATGTCCCTCATAAATACGTCCCAGTTCACCTGCATCAATTAATTTATATTTATCTGGATAAATCGCAGAAACATCTGGTGTCCATAAAATATCAACTCCAGCTGCTTCGGCTAATTTAAGATCTTCAATTAAAGTGCGCGGATATTTATCTAAATCCTCGACCGATTCAAATTGCGTAGGATTGATAAATATGCTCATTACAACTTGTTCCGCTAACGTTTTAGCTTGCTTAACTAAAGATAAATGCCCTTGGTGCAAGGCGCCCATTGTTGGAACAAAAGCAATCTTGCTTTCACCGCGTGCTGTATCCGCACTAGGAAGATATTGTAATAAGTGTTGCATGCACTGCTCCAGTCCACTGCTCGGGTACCAGGCTTCATAAGTAGTTTACTCGGTAAGTGCTCCACTCTCCAACAGATGAGAAATTAGGCCAAATCCCGGCAAGGTCGCTGTTGGATCTACCTCAATCCATGGTTGCAACACGAATGCACGCTCATGCGCGCGGGGATGTGGAATCGTTAACTCAGGTGAATTAATAAGCATCTCATCACATTTAATTAAATCAATATCAAGAACTCGAGGGCCCCATTTAACAGTGCTGTCATTTCGTTGACGTCCATGTGCACTTTCAATTGCCTGGGCCACCAATAACAACTCTGCTGGCTCTAAATTTGTTTCAATTATTACTACTGCATTTAAAAAATCTGGTTGTGGGGGACCACCAATTGGTCTTGTTTGATAAAAAGATGACAACGCAATTACTTCGCTAACTTCATTTAATGCTTCAGATGCAGAGCTCAAAATTTCTGCACTGTTTCCAAGATTGGAACCGAGTGATAATACTGCTCTCATCGAACTCTTTCTATTCTTACTGCAACATCTAAAATTTGCGCCCCAACTGGCGCTTCTGGTTTATGAATGACAACTGAAACTGATTTTGCCTGCATAAAATTCTTCAAAATATCTTCGCTAATAAGTTCTGCTACTTTTTCAATTAAATTTACCGGTGGGCCAGTCAAAATATTTATCACCATTCCGACTACTAATGAATAATCAATTGTTTGATTTAATTCATCATTCTTCCCTGCCTTTGAAAGATCTAATCCAATTTCAACATCAACAGAAAACGATTGCCCATTCTTTCTTTCAAAATCATGAACCCCGTGAAAACCAACTGCGGAGATGCCAGTCAGAATAATTTTATCCATCACATGGCCTCGCTTTGGGAATTAGATTTATCAACTATATCAATCGCCATTTTATGGTCCTTGACCGAATGGGTGCGCACTCCCCATATTTTATTTTTAGCACAAAGCGAAGTAATAGCTATAGAAGCACCCTCTCGCTCGATAGGTGAGAGTTCCTCCCCTAAAAATCTCTTTCTAGACGCCCCAATTAGAATTGGAAAACCTAAATTAGTAAACATTTCTAAATTTTGAATAATCTCCCAGTTATGTTCTGGCAATTTTGCAAACCCTAATCCTGGATCAAGAATTATTTGACTTTCAAGTACTCCTGAGATTTTTAAAGAATCTACTCTTCCTAATAGTTCAGCTATTACTTCTGAATTGACATCCTTATAAATAGCTTTGCTCTGCATCGTGTCTGAACTCCCGCGCCAATGCATCACAACATATTTAACGCCACTGTTTGCAACCACTTCAGCCATTTTCGGATCTGCTAAACCACCACTTACATCATTAATAATTTTGGCTCCTGCATTTAACGCCTTTAGGGCCACGTTAGCTCTAGTTGTATCAATACTGATTGTTACCTCAGGGAAAGATTTTGCAATCGCCTCAATTACTGGAATTGTCCGAAGCAACTCTTCGGCTTCAGTAATTCGCATCGCCCCGGGACGGGTTGATTCTCCACCGACATCAATAATATCCACGCCTTCTGAAATCATTTCTTGCCCGCGATTTATCGCCGCAGGAAGAGAGTTGTGCATCCCGCCATCTGCAAAAGAATCAGGAGTGACGTTTAAGATTCCCATTACTAAGGTCTTCAATTTAACGACCTAAGATTAAACTAATCGCTTCCGCACGAGTTGCTGAATCACGCAATTGTCCGCGAACAGCACTTGTTGTGGTTCGCGCTTTAGGTTTCTTGGCTCCCCGCATAGACATACATAAGTGTTCGCAATCAATTATGACAATTACGCCCGCTGCTTCAAGAATTTCAACTAAAGAATCTGCAATCTGTGTGGTTAAACGTTCTTGTACTTGTGGACGTCGAGCAAAGAGATCTACCAATCGGGCAAGTTTTGAAAGGCCGGTAATCCTTCCGCTTTCACCAGGTATGTAACCAATATGGGCAACTCCATGAAATGGTGTGAGATGGTGTTCGCAATGAGAAAAAACTTCAATGTCGCGAACGATAATTAATTCACGATGGCCGGCATCAAATGTTGTAGTTAAAACTTCCTCTGGCGAACTCCATAACCCGGCAAAATTTTCCTGCATAGCTCTCGAAACTCGTGCAGGTGTATCTCGTAAACCCTCGCGCTCTGGATCTTCACCTAACGCAATTAATAATTCAAGCACCGCTGCTTCTGCTCTTTTTTGATCAAAAGGATGTTTGGCTCTTCCCTCATGTGGTGATGTGAATGAGATTGGTGTTATTTCATCCATCGAGGCTCGGCTTTTCATAGACAATCGCTGGACGATTTGAAGGTTTGCGAAGCGGTGATCCAGTCCAAGCCGCACGGGCCGGTCTTGCTTTGACTTGCGCAAACAATTCCAAGATCTCCTCTTTTTCAAGAGTTTCTTTATCCATTAGCCGCTTCACTAATCCATCAAGCACATCGCGATTATTCTCTAGAATTTCATAAGCTTCAAGATGTGCACCTTCGATCAAGGTTTTAACTTCTTGATCAACTATCGCAGCAAGAGATTCTGAGTAATCTCTTTGATGTCCATAGTTCATTCCCATAAAAGGTTCGCCATCTTTGCTTCCTAATTTAATGGCTCCGATTTTCTCACTCAATCCATATTGGGTAACCATTGCCCGCGCTAGTGCACTAGCTTTTTCAATGTCATTGGCGGCCCCAGTAGTTGGATCATGGAATATCAACTCTTCTGCTGCACGTCCGCCTAATGTGTAAGCCAACTCATCAAGTAACTGTGCTCGAGATTGCGAGTATTTATCTTCATCCGGCAAAACCATTGTGTAACCCAACGCTCGACCACGTGGCATGATCGTAATTTTTTGAACTGGATCGGTATTAGGAAGCGCATGAGCTACAAGTGCATGCCCGCCCTCGTGATAAGCGGTTATCAATCTTTCATTATCACTCATCAAGCGACTAGTTTTTTGTGGCCCTGCCATAACTCGATCTACGGATTCAGCCAATGCTTCGTTAGAAATTACTTTCTCTTCTTTACGAGCAGTCAGTAATGCCGCTTCATTAACGACGTTCGCTAAATCAGCACCAGTGAAACCTGGAGTTCTTCTAGCTAGTGCTAGTAAATCAACCCCATCTGCTAACGGTTTATTTTTGGTATGAATTTTTAAAATTTCATTACGCCCTTTTAAATCTGGCCGTTCAACAGCAATTTGTCGATCAAAACGACCGGGACGAAGCAAAGCCGGGTCGAGGATATCTGGACGATTAGTTGCCGCAATAAGAATTACTGACCCATTCGCTTCAAAACCATCCATCTCTACTAATAATTGATTAAGTGTCTGTTCACGTTCGTCATGTCCGCCACCCATACCAGCACCACGATGACGACCTACAGCATCTATCTCATCAACAAAAACAATTGCCGGAGCATTTAGCCGTGCTTGTGCAAATAAATCCCGAACTCTTGATGCTCCAACGCCGACAAACATCTCAACAAAATCTGAACCTGAGATTGAATAAAAAGGCACACTTGCTTCTCCGGCTACCGCTTTGGCTAGCAAAGTTTTACCAGTTCCTGGAGGACCGTACAACAGCACACCTTTGGGGATTTTTGCGCCCAACTCTTGATACTTTTCAGGAGCAACTAAAAAATCTTTAATTTCACGCAACTCTTCAATTGCTTCATCTACGCCAGCAACATCTTCAAATTTTGTCTGTGGCGTTTCTTTTGAATTTAATTTAGCTCTTGATTTTCCAAATGAAAATGCTTTACCGGCACCTTGTGCTCTACTCATTACAAAGAAAAAGATAAAACCTATTAAAAGGAATGGAAGTAAGGTGAAAATCAGGGAAACTAGTAATGATTGGGTTGGGACTTTTACATTCCATTTTTTAGGTGGTGGATTTTGAGCCAACAATTCAACTATTTGTGGTTCTTGTGCTGTGATGTAAGAGGCTTCTAACTTTGAAGCGCCATCAATCATTACGCCCGCTTTTAGCACAACACGAATCAACTGCTCTTTGTCTACTAGCAACACTGAATCAGCTTGTTTCCCAGAAATCACCGAAAGAACAGTAGAAGTATCTACAACTTTAAAACTTTTACTTAAATTCATAATTTGGGTATAGCCAATAGCAAGCAGCATTGCTACAACTAACCAAGTCAGTGGCGACTTTAAATACTTTTTAACTTTAGCCAAAACTTTTTCGATCATATTATCCGCTCAAATTAGGAGTACATGTGTGGTGAAAGAACTGCAACTACAGAAAGATTTCGGTACTTCTCATTAAAATCTAAGCCATAGCCAACAACAAATGCAGGCGGGATATCAAATCCCACATATTTAACATTGACTTCAACTTTAGCCGCTTCCGGTTTACGAAAGATTGTGCAAATTTCAACACTTTTTGCACCACGTGATTCTAAATTTGCTTTTAGCCACGATAGTGTCAACCCGGTATCAACAATATCTTCAACAATCAAAACATTTCGCCCAGAAATATCACAATCTAAATCTTTTAAGATTCGAACAACTCCACTGGACTTAGTTCCCGATCCATAAGAAGAAACTGCCATCCAATCCATTTCAATATGTCGCTGAATGGCTCGAGACAAATCTGCCATGGCCATTACCGCACCTTTTAATACGCCAATCAAAATTAAATCTTTTCCTTCGTAATCTTTTTCGATCTTTCGAGCGATCTCATTTATGCGCACCTTTAATTGCTCTTCAGTTACCACAACTTCGGTGACTTCATCTTTGATTACCGACAGATCCACAGGTGAACTCCCTCTTGATTACGCTGGCCCTTTATCACTTTGAGAGGGTTAGTCTGCCGGAATCTCGGCGGGCTGTAATGCCACCGGCCAAAGCCACCGCGCCCTGCCCTTTCCAGGCTCCAACCAACGCTTCTACCTCCAGGATTTGCTCGGCACTGAGGGTGGGTGCGCCCATTGCTTCAATCGCCCGCTTGATAACCCGTTTACGCACAGCGATGGGCAGTTCGGAGATCAATTCAATCGGAATCTGGGCTGGATCCGCCAGGCTGGCATAAATATCCTCGGCAATCAGATCAAGGGCATCAGCATCTTCACGCAGGATCCGTGAAGTGCGAGCTAACGCTTTGGAAATTCCTGGGCCAATCTCTTTTTCCATCTTTGGCAAGATCTCATTTCGGACCCGCACTCGAGCAAAACTTAACTCTTCATTCTGCGGATCGCTCCAAAATTCAATTCCACTTTCTTTGCATGCGGTTAATACTTGGGCTCTGGTTAATTCAAGAAATGGTCGCACATACCTGCCAACGTGAAACGCCATTCCAGAAAGTGAACGAGTACCAGACCCTCTTGCTAAACCAAGTAATACCGTTTCTGCTAAATCATCTTCGGTATGACCAAGAAAAATCGCAACCGCACCAATTCGATCCGCCTCGGCATCAAGTGCTTCATAACGTACGCGCCGGGCTGCCGCCTCCATTCCTCCGCTACTAGCATTACTGATAACTTCAACTTGAGAAATTTTTGCTTCAGTAATTCCTAATTCAATTAATTTTTTTTGTGCCGCTAAGGCCACTTCACCGGAATCCTTTTGTAATTGATGATCGACAACTAGCGCACTCAGTTGAATCCCGACTTTATTTGCTTCAAGGTTTGTTGCTGCAGCTAATAAAAGCGAATCTGCACCTCCTGATACGGCGAGCAGAATTCGATCTCCCGGTTCAAAATGCGCCAGTGCATTTCGAACCACTCTGCGCGCAACAATCATCATGAGTTAATCTAAAAATCCGCGCACGCCGCTGTACTTCTCAACTTTATCTGGATCTAATTCAAATCCAATTCCCGGTTTAGTAGGAATCTCGAGTAGTCCATCGCTATCTAATTTCCAAGGCTCAGTTGCTAAATCATCAACGTATGCCGAACCAGTGCAATACTCAACTTTTTCTGCAGTAAGAATTGCTGATGAAAGTTGTAAATCAACTGCTAAACCAATTGCAGTATTCCAACCATGTGGGATGACCCGAATCGCGTATTCATCGGCCATTGCAGCAATTCTGCGGAATTCGCCAATGCCGCCAACTTTTGTCACATCCGGTTGAATAATGTCGAAAGCCCGTTCGGTAATAAATGGGGTAAAACTTTGCCGGCGGGTTAATACTTCGCAGCCAGTGATTGGCACTGGTGATTGCTTGCGAAGCTCTACGAAATCAGCCAAATCATCTGGTCTTAGCGCTTCTTCAAACCAACCAACGTTGTAATCAGCGAGCATCTTTGATGCGTTAATTGCCCAACGCAGATTTCCGCGCCAATAAGCATCACTACCGCCCGCGTCTACTGCCAAGAAGCAATCATCGCCAATC
The DNA here is from genome assembly GCA_014190175.1 of Actinomycetes bacterium. The sequence continues at coordinate 72,366 of BJFZ01000004.1, forward strand.
GCTTTGCGCGCACTTTTAACTAGGAGTTCATCATTGGCAGTATCAATTCTGCCAAATGTTCCCCAGCCAATTTTGAATGCCTTGAAACCTTGCCCTCTTAATTCAGTTAAATTCGCATTCATTATTTTTGGTTCATCCATCAAAAGCGATGCGTAAGGCATAACCTTCTCGCGCAACCTTCCACCAAAAAAACGCCCAATTGGTTGGCCAGTAATTTTTCCAAAAATATCCCACAGAGCGATATCAATTCCACTAATTGTGTGAGTAATGGAACCCCCACGTCCAAGCCAAAATGTATTTTGATGCAACTTTTCACTGACCCGCTCCGGCTCCACTGCACTCTCACCAATTAACATCGGTTTCAACACTTCTAGGGAGGCAGCAACTAAATCTGAACTTGTGAATACGGTACCAACGCCGACCACTCCAGAATCTGTTTTGATTGAGATTAAGGTGTGAACAACGCTGTCTGGTTTTAACTCTTCTGTCCATCCACCTTTAGGTGTTGCGCCTTTTAAACCAGCAAATTTCACATCAATAATCTTCACTTTAGAAACTCCATTTGAGATAGTGGGCGAGAAGTTGCAGTGCAAACTATAGATAAATTTGCTTCAAATGACTATACCCGACCACCAAATGGAATCAATCCCTGAATAGAATATATTGAACTGAACAATAATCCTTTTTTAGTGTTGTGGGCTTCCCACATCATCCCGTTTCCGGCATAAATTGTGATGTGGTGGATGGTGCTGATATCTGCCTTATAGGAATAAAAAATTAAGTCTCCAGGAACCAACTCACTTAATGGAACCCGCTTGGTCCAACTGTAATAAATCCGCGAGTTCACGCGATCCCACTGTGTGTAATCCAAACCAGCAGATCTATAAGCAGCGAAGACCAAACCGGAACAATCAAAGCTACTTGGGCCTTCATTGCCCCATACATATGGTTTACGCGCAAGTACTTGTTTTTTTGCAAATGCAACTGCTTCACTTCTCTGGCTTTCGCTTGTCCTAAATGTAGAGCGACCATTACTAAATCCAACACCAGTTACTGGCCAGATTTTCGCTTGTCCAGTTGTTTGACCTGCTCTATTTGCTAATTCTTCTTCTAATATTGCTAATTGTCTTTGTTGTTCAAGCGTAACTCGTTTTTTCCGTGCACTTGAAAGCTCTCTAATTATTTGTGCCTGAATCTTTTCTAATTTATTTACTTCAACTTGTTGTTCAGCTCTTGCACTATCAGCAACTTTCTTAGCCGCGGCCACTCGAGCAGTTGCAACTGCTTGCTCGGCACGCGCAGCATCCGCTTCAGCTTTTGCTTCCGCTGCAGCTGCTTGGGCAATTTTTAATCTTGCCAGCACTGTTGAATTTCCTTCGCCAAGTGCATCAAGGATTGAAAGTCGATCTGCTAAATCTTGTGGTCCATTTGCATTAAGTATGGAATCGAAATCAGTAAACCCAGAGCCCATGATGTAAGCGTTTGCTGCCATTTTTCCGATTCGCATATTTGCACCAGCAACCGCAGCGATTGCCGCACTCTCCTTTTTCGCAGCTTTTTCTGCTTTTTTTGTGGAAACAACAAGTGCTGCCTGTTCTCGAAGATAAATTGCTCGAGCTGCATTCGCTTTTACTGTTAGCGCTCTTAACTGATTAGCTGCCGCGGCCAATTTTGCTTTAGCTTTTGCCGCTTCATTTGCTTTTGCGATCTCTTTATCTTTTGCTGCTTTAATTTCTTCAAGAGTTGGTTTACGAGTTGCCGATTGTGCTTCTATTGGTGTGGCTATAAATGTAATAGCCAAAACGCAGGCCAATAAGCCAGCTGCGCTACGGCTAGAAAACACATTTCCCCCTTGTCGCTGCTTTAGGGAAGTTAAGACAGTGACGAATACCTTTAGGATAAATGAGTCTCTTTAGAAAACCCGGTTATTAGAAAGATTTTGTGGCTGTGTCCCGCTCAAATATTAATTAACTACATCTCGGCGTTTAAATAATGTCGCGGCCGCCACAGCAAAAATTAACAAATATGCCGCACTTCCAGCTAGCGCTCGTGAATATGAAAAATCAACGCCAAACTGCACGGGAATAGCGCTCATCAACTGTCCAGGCAGCCATTTTGATATGCCATTAACAGTAGCGGAGAGAATATTTTCAATCACCAAAATCCAAGCGACCGCAATGGAAATTGAAGTAATTGGCGACCGCAATAACAACCCCAATGTCATTCCCACAGTTCCATATGAAATTACCGAAAGAAATACATTTCCAAATGTTGAACCGAATAGGGATAGTGCACTAGATGTGTACCAAAGATCAGTATTAACATCTTTCACATTTGCCAAAGATGCCGAAATTCCCACACTTACTATCGCTGAAAAGCAAACAGTTATTAATGCAAATGAAATCATAGCTAGGTACTTGCCAGCTAATAGCAATAATCTTCTAGGTTCACGTACTAACAAATTCCGCAAAGTTCCATTTGTATATTCGATTGCCGTTTGCGCAGCAAAGACACAAAGAGCAATCACACCAAGCAACCCGGCGGAGTTTGCAAAGCCCACATATAAGCCATTTGGCAGTGC
>BJFZ01000005.1 GCA_014190175.1 Actinomycetes bacterium
GACTCATGCTTGAAATAGGCTGATGGGGAGCTAGAACTTGGGTTGAAACTTTTGCGGTTATAGAAGCACCACAAAACGCATCAAAAGTTGAACTCCAAAAAATAGCAATACAAATGCCAAGTCGATATTGACCGATCCCACTCGCAGTGGTGGTACAAATTTTCGGACAAAAACCAATGGCTTTTCAGTAACTGTAAATACAAATTCAGAGAGAACTAAGGCGATTCCTTTTGGACGCCAGTTTCGGGCAAACATTTGTACATAATCTAAGACTAAGCGAGCGATTAATGTGATTATAAATAATTGCAGAACTGAGTGTAAAACTGAACCAAGCGCACCCATTAAAGTTGATTAGCTCTGATTAAAGAAGCTCGCCTCTGCGGCAGCGACTTTCTCTTCAGGAGAAACTTTTACATTTGGTGGTGATAAAAGAAAGACGCTCTTTGTCACTTTCTCAATAACTCCACGGTGACCAAATACTAATCCGGCTGCAAAATCAACTAACCGTTTTGCATCTGCATCATCCATTTCAGTTAAGTTCATAATCACCGGGGTGTATTCACGGTAATGCTCACCGATTGTGCGCGCATCGTTATAACTACGTGGATGCAAAGTTACAATTTTTTCTACTGGCGCATCTAGATCTAATGCGAGTGCAGGGGAATGAGTTACTTGAGTTGCATGAACTGAAGGGTGCACTAATTCAACAGAACGACGGGCGCTCGAAACTAGATTTGGCATTACTGGACGTGGACGGGCTGCTGGTGCAGATTTAGCAGTTGAAGGAGCAAAACTCTCTTCGCCTTCACTTCCATCATCAACAAGTCCAAGATAAAGGGCCATTTTACGTAGGGGACTCGACATGCCTATAACGATACCGGTCTTATACGCGTGATCCGAGGATTGAACTGCCAACTCTTAAATGTGTCGCGCCGGCTGCGATCGCTGCGGCAAAATCACCACTCATCCCGGCAGAGATCCAATCAGCATCTGGAAAAGCCCTTAAAAAAGTCCCGCTAATGGTTTTAAGTGCGTTAAAAGCCAATTCAGGGGCGACATCTAATGGCGCTACGGCCATTAATCCTTGAAGTTTTAATCCTGAATGCTCCTTCACCTTTTCCCCTAATTCAATCAACTCCTCCGGCGCTACTCCCCCACGGTCTGGTCGAATCGGAAGATCTAAAGAGAGTTGCAATAGCAGTGAGATTGGTTTTTCTAACTCTACGGATAATTGTTGTAGTGGGAGTAAGTATCTTTCTTGATCAATTGAATGAATAAAATCTGCCCAAGTTGCAATTGATCGTAATTTATTTCGTTGTAACTGTCCTTGGAAATGCCATTTACTCTCTTTTTCATTTTTCGCATCATCTGCAACGTAATTTTTGAACTCTTCAACTTTAGCCTTAGCCTCTTGATCTCGATTTTCGCCAAAATTACGAATTCCTAAATCATAAAGATGCACAACGTCACTAGCTGGAAAATTTTTTGTAACAACGATTAAAGTTATTTCAGATCTTTCTCGATTACTCTTTTCGGCGGCAAGGCAAATCTCACGTTCTACCGCTGCTAAATTTTGAGAAATCTCATTATGTCTTGCGCTACTAGACATTAACGTCTTCCGTGCACCACTACTCCGGCTTGGCGGCCGGTGAGTTTGTCTCGACGGTATGAGAAAAAAGATTGATCTTCATGAGTGCAAACACCATTCCATTTTCCCGGAATTTGCGCAGTAGACAAAATAGAGATGATTGCTTTTGGAATATCAATACTTGGAGCAGATCTGCGCGTCTGACTAGCGGCTATCGGCATGAAATCTTCAGCTTCATCGCGCATTTCTTCTGAGACTTCATAGCATTTTCCGCAAATAGTTGGACCAATCTGAGCGCTAATTCCGATAGCACCCATGTCGCGCATTTGAACCAATACCTTGTCAACAATATCTGCCAATAATCCTTTGCGCCCTACATGTACAGCCGCAGAGACTTGCTTGCTGGAAAGTAAAAGTGGAGCACAATCTGCAAACATTACAGCTAGGCCATAATTTAATTCTCTAGTAATCAAAGCATCGGCAGTTGGGGAGAATGACGGGTCACTCTCTTTATCAATTATCGCAATTTCATTTCCGTGAACTTGCTCCATAAAAAACAATTTTTCAGGAGCCACTTCAACTTTTGCGGCTAATGCCTCACGGTTTTTTGCAACTGCAACAGGATCATCCCCGACATTAGTTGACAAATTGAAGGTCGCAAATGGTGCCGCGCTGGCGCCACCATTTCTATCGGTATAGTAAAACTTCATTTACTTAAGGAAATCTGGGATATCCAACTCTTCAACGGATCCATCTTCTTCGAAGACAATTCGCTTGCGTTCACGCGGTGGAGCGGTAGTGATAGCGGCAGCAATATCAATTGGGTCACTCTTTTCATTACTTGAGGGTACCGCTACAGGAGCTGCCGCAGAAACACTTGGTGGAGGTGAGATGATTTTTGTAGGTTCTCCCCCTTCAAAGCCCGCAGCAATCACAGTCACGCGCACTTCATCCCCTAATGCATCATCAATTACAGTGCCGTAAATAATATTTGCATCTGGGTGAGCCGAAGCTGCTACTAATTCTGCAGCCTCACTTATTTCAAATAAACCTAAATCAGATCCTCCAGCAATCGACAGGAGCACTCCGTGTGCACCATCTATTGAGGCTTCAAGTAGTGGACTGGCGATAGCACTCTCAGCAGCACGAGTTGCTCGCGCTTCGCCACGAGCGGAACCAATACCCATTAATGCTGATCCAGCATCCTTCATAATGCTGCGAACATCTGCAAAATCTAGATTGATTAAACCAGGCGTAGTGATCAAATCTGTAATTCCCTGCACGCCGGCAAGCAGTACTTGATCCGCGCTTTTAAATGCTTCGAGTGCGGTTATGTTGCGATCTGAAATCGACAAAAGTCGATCATTTGGAATCACTATTAATGTATCGACTTCTGCACGCAAATCTGCGATTCCTTCATCTGCTTGAGAGGCTCGACGCTTGCCTTCAAAGGTAAATGGCCGAGTAACAACACCAACTGTTAGTGCTCCTAATTCGCGCGCAATTTTTGCAATGATTGGTGCACCGCCAGTTCCAGTTCCACCACCTTCACCTGCAGTTACAAAAACCATATCTGCACCACGTAATACTTCTGTAATTTCATCGATATGATCTTGCGCAGCTTGTCTTCCAATATCGGGAGATGCACCTGCGCCAAGTCCACGAGTAACTGCACGTCCGATATCTAATTTCACATCAGCATCACTCATTAATAAAGCTTGGGCATCAGTATTAATCGCAATAAATTCAACACCTTTTAAACCAACATCTATCATGCGATTAACTGCATTTACTCCGCCACCACCAATACCAACTACTTTGATAACTGCTAAATAATTTTGTGGTGTAGCCACGGAACGACCCCCTTAACGAAACCTCAATCTCTAGTTGAGAGTGAGTGAGTTCGCAAAACCTGGCTGAAGGTAGGGGGGAATTGCTCTGGCTACAAACACCTAGCAAATCTTTTTTTCTGTGTCGCGAATTTTAGTAAAAGAATTTATCTAACAGTAGGAGCTAAAGGTGAGGAGATATCAAAAATTTTGACTCTCTTATTCTTAGGATCTGCCAAAAGTGCATTTAAAACCTCGATTTTCAAATCCTGCTCTTGTGTACCGCCCCAAACTATTTCTACCCCTAAGGTCAAGTTGAAAGTTATTGAATCTCGAGTTTTAGCGTCGATGGAAATTACTCGATTTTGGATCTTTGGGGGCAGGGAATAAAAGACCAACAAAGTTTGCCTAAGTAATTGCTTGGATGTTGCGGCCCTGATAATTGGTATTCCGCGCGGCACTTGACTTACTTTTGCAAAAGTCACTCCTGAGGAATCTCCCACAAGATACCCACCTCCGAGAGCGGTAACCGCTATTTCAATTTTTCGCAGTTTCAAATCTATTACTACCGTACCAGGTAACTGCCGATTAACTTTTACATCTAAAATTTGCGGAATAGCAAGTAATTTTCTTTTTACAGCAGATGAATTAACACGTGCCATGGGCTGCCCTTTTTTAATTCCACTTAATTTTATAACTTCCTTCACTGACAACTTGGAAACATTTTGCGTTTTGGTAACTCCGGCGACCTTAATTTGATCTATGTTCATTAATCCTGACCATCCCAAGAGATAAGCCAAGAGTGATACTAAAACAACAGTTCCAATCAAATATATTTTTTTACGATTCATCTGAAGTGGCTGCCTCAGCTAATCTCGTGAGTATCTGCATTCCAAGCGAGGTGACATCTCCGGCGCCCATAGTCAAAATCAAATCATTTGCTTTAGCCGCAGATACCGCCAACTCAATCGCTGTAACTATGGAGGGTTCAAAATCAACTTTGGTTCCTAATGCGCGGATCTTTTCGGCGATTACTGAGCTGCTGGCACCGGGAATGGACTCCTCACCCGCACCATAAATATCCAATAAAATAACTTGGTCTGCCCCTGAAAGAGAGGATGCAAACCCCTCTGTAAACGCAAGCGTGCGTGAATAACGGTGTGGTTGGAAAATCACAATGATCTTGCCCTCTTCAACAACCTCCCTGGCGGTGGCAATAGTTGCGCTTACCTCAGTTGGATGGTGCGCATAATCATCAAAAACTTGAATATCTCTGATATTTCCTTTTAACTCAAATCTACGACGAACCCCCTGGAATTTGGAAAGTCCAAGGATTAATTGATTTGGATTTAAGCCTAAAGCCAGTCCAGCGGCTAATGCCGCCGTGGCATTCAGAACATTATGCCTTCCTGGAATATTTAAACGAACTTCACCAAGTACTACTCCTTGCCAGGTAATTCTAAAAAAAGAGCCAGTGGCAGATGTCGCAACGTGGGATATCCGTAATTGTGCATTTTCGGATTGCCCGTAAGTAATCAGATTTAATGAAAGTTTTTTAACTGAATTAGCAAGTTCATTTGCGCCAGCATCATCTATGCAAATGACTAAGAATTCATTTATGGATTTAACAAAATCAAAAAAAGTTTCCTGTAATTGTTTTTTAGAAGCAAAATGATCAACATGATCAATTTCAACATTTGTAATTATGGCTCCATATGGGTTGTAAACCAAAAAAGAACTATCAGATTCATCTGCTTCTGCTATAAAAATATCACCGTTGCCATGATGAGAATTTGAATTTGAATCATTTGGGGTCCCACCGATTGCAAATGAAGGATCAACGCCGCACTCTTGGATTGCAACTGCCAACATTGAAGTTGTTGTAGTTTTTCCGTGAGTCCCAGCAACTGCAACTGATCTGTAACCTTTCATTAATTCACTCAAGGATTGCGCCCGTGAAAGTACGGGAATCCCCGATTCCAACGCTGCCATCAATTCGGGATTACTTACTTTTATAGCAGTAGATACCACCACTGTTTTTGCCAATGAGATGTTATCTGCATGGTGACCAATTTCAATTTTTGCGCCAAGTGTTCGTAAACTTGCTATAACTATTGAATCTTTTGCATCAGAACCTGAAACTTGCACTCCACGATCCAAAAGTATTCTCGCGATAGCACTCATTCCCGCACCACCGATGCCGATAAAATGCACGGGTTCCTTTAGCATTAAAACTCCCCCTTGTGGGAATGCAAAATCTTTTCAGCAATTAAATCAACAAAATCAGCAGCAGCAGACAATTTAGTACTTTTATTTGCAACAGCATTCTTTGAGAATTCCGTAAATGACTTATTAATTTCTAATACTACTGATAATAAATTATCTGAAGTGCAATTACTGTTTAGTAGGATTTTTGCACTTCCACGGGTGACTAATTTCTCAGCATTTACTACCTGCTCGCCATTGCCAATCGACAATGGGATAAATACGGCTGGCAATCCCATAGCTTCGATCTCTGCACAAGTTCCGGCTCCCGCTCTTGCGATAATGAAATCCGCTGCCAAATAAGCCAACTCCATCTTTGCTAAGTAAGGAATCTGTCTATACCCAGCAGAATCAAGTGCTTTGGCGTTGCCCCCGCCAATTAAATGTAATATGGAAATATTCTCCATGTTTAAGTGCGTGGTTATCGCAACTACCGCATCATTAATTTTCTGTGATCCAAGAGAGCCGCCCATAACCAGTAAAACTTTTCCTTCAGATTGCAACCCTAACTCTTTGCGTGCTGCTACTTTAGCAAAAAATAAATCTTGTCCATTTAGTTTTGCCGCTTCGACAATGCTACTTCGCATCGGAAAACCAATAACATGTTGATCATTCCAATTCTTTATCGGGTTGAAAACTGCTACAACTTTTGCCCACTTGCGGCCCACTCGATTTGCAAGTCCGGGGACCGAGTTAGCTTCATGGATTGCGATTGGAATGTCAAGTATTCGGGCAGCTATGTATACTGGGGTCGCAACATAACCTCCAAAACCTACGGCTAGTGTTGCATTTCGCAATAAAAATAAGGATTTAATTATGGCCGCGCAAAAACGGGGGATGAAAGTAAGTGAAGCCAAATTTAACTTGCGTGGAAAATTAGCTTTTGACAAATATTTGATTTGATAATTCTCCGCAGGTACAAGTTTTTCATCTGCTCCACCTTTTGAACCGATGAAAAGAATATCTGCATTGTTAAATCTTTTTTTAATTTCATTTGCAACTTCCAGGGCAGGTAATACATGGCCAGCTGTGCCACCTCCTGCAATTATTACTTTCATTTATTCCCTCGGTTAAAGATAAACAGAGGTGGCCTTTTATCTAATATAACTTTGGCTCCTGGCTCGCGTCTAGCTGCACCTACCAAGAATCCCAATGCCATCATCGAACTAATTAAAGCTGAGCCTCCGTATGAGATGAATGGCAAGGGCACACCAACTACTGGAAACATTCCAACAACAGATGCAATGTTGATTGTTGCTTGGACACTTATCCATGCGATTATCCCGGCAACCGCATATCTAGTAAATGGGTCCTTAGTTTTGATTGCCACATTTATTCCAGCCCAAACAAACGCCAGGAAAGCCAACAAAACTGTAACCGTTCCAAATAAGCCCAACTCTTCACCTATAACTGCAAAAATAAAATCAGTGTGCGCTTCAGGACCAAGGTTGCCCCACTTTTGGCGACTTCCTCCTAAACCAACTCCAAAAATCCCACCAGAAGCTAGCGCCATAATGCTATGGGCTGGCTGCCAACCCACTCCATGATAATTGCTTTCCGAAAAAGGGTTTAAGAAGGAACTTAATCTTGCCAATCTAGATTGTCTAGTCATCAATGCACCAAATAATAAAACTACTCCAACAACGCCTATACCGAGAAGATGATGTAATTTCATGCCCAATAAAAATAACAATGCCATTAATATCGCCGCAAGAATTAAAGTGGTTCCCAAATCACCACCTGCAAGTATTGGGGCTGTTATCAAACCAAAACCAATTATTAGTGAGTAAACTGCGCGCCTTTGATCAATTTCATCTTTTTCAAGTCGCGCTAATACTTGTGCGGCCCAAATAATAATTGCAAACTTAGCAATTTCACTTGGTTGAATTGTAAACAATCCAAGATTAATCCAATTTTGATTTCCATTAATTTCAACTCCGATTCCAGGCACAAAAACCGCAATCTCAAGCCCAAAAACTACAATTAGCAAAGCGGGTATTAGCCGTTTCCAAGCTTTTGGTGGAATTTTAAAAGTCAACCACATTGGAATTAGGCCGATGCAAAACCACATAAATTGCCGGCCAGCAATAGAAAATGAAGATCCAGAGGTGAAGTATGAGCGAATTCCAGAAGCTGACAAAACCATTATCAGCCCTAGTACGATCAAAACACCTGCAGAACCAAGCAACCAGTTGTAAGCAGCGATCGGATTAGAAAAAATATTATTTTTAACAGCCAAATTATTTTTTTTCATTTATTACTTCCGATTTGTTGCTTTACCTTTTCGGCAAATAATTCTCCTCTGTGGGCATAAGAAGTAAATTGATCCATGGAAGCGCAAGCTGGTGCTAATAAAACTACATCTCCACTTACTGCCAACTCCATAGCTTTCGAAATTAGATTCTCCATCAATTGATCAGCTGAAATACCATCAATTAAATAATTTGGGATTTCTGGAGCGTATTTAGCAAGCGCGTTTGAAATCAATTCTCTATCTGTGCCTATTAATAGAACCGCTTTTAGTCGACTTGATTTACTTTTTACCAATTCTTCCATATCTGCGCCTTTGGCTAAGCCACCTGCTATCCAAATGATCGACGAAAATGCTGCAAGAGAGGCATTTGCAGCATGCGGATTGGTCGCCTTTGAATCATTTATCCAACGAATACCAGCTGAATGTTCAATCTCTTCTATCCGATGATGTCCAGGAGTAAAATTTCGTAAACCTTTGGCTATCGATTCGGCATTTACTCCACAACTTCGCGCTAACGCCATAGCTGCTAAAGCATTAGCCACATTATGAGGGGCTTGTGGATTTATGTCAGAAAGTTCAGCAAGTGCGATCGCCTCTTGCGGATCATCAACAAAAGCACGATCAACTAACAACTCTTCGACTACCCCAATTTCACCTGGGCGTGGAGCATCGAGCGTAAATTTGACGAGCTTGTGGTCACCCTTGAATTCAATGCTATTTAAATGCCGATCATCTCGATTAATTATGATCTGTTTAGTGCCATTGGTGATGCGTTTCTTGGCTGCTAGATATTCAGGAAAAGATCCGTGCCAATCTAAATGATCATCGGCGATATTTAAAATCGCTGCACTTTGGAGCCGAAGATGAGTCGACCAATGCAATTGAAAAGAAGAAAGTTCAATTATCAAGTAATCAACTTTCTCATCACCAGTAATAACTTCAATAACCGTTTTACCAATATTGCCACATGCCACAGCTCGTTTTCCGTCAGCAAGAAAAATAGCCTCGGCCATACTCACAGTCGTAGTTTTCCCATTTGTCCCAGTAAGACCAACCCAAATTTTAGGTTTAGCGCTTTCCTGATCAATTCGCCATGCATACTCGACTTCGCTAATCACTTCGCAACCACTACTTAAGGCGCGGATTAAAACAGGATGATTTGGCTTCCATCCTGGAGATGTAATAATTAATTTTGGCAAAACTTCAGGTTGAATAAAAGTAACTTCAATATTGGCAATTAATCTAAGTTCATTTGCTTTACTTTGCATCGCTGCCGAAGCATCTTCTTCAAATACTAAAACCTGCTTACCTAATTTGGCTACAGCTTTAGCAGTGGCTATTCCGGTCACTCCAAGCCCTGCAACCAAGATCTCTTGTTTCATTTATCCAACAACCCAATCGGCGTAAAACAAACCTAATCCCGCAGCAACACAAAGTCCGGCGATGATCCAAAAACGGATCACAATTGTTACTTCTCCCCAGCCCAATAATTCAAAGTGATGTTGCAGTGGTGCCATACGAAATAAACGTTTTCCTTTAGTTGCTTTGAAATAACCAACTTGCAAAATTACCGATAAAGTAATTATTGCGAATAATCCGCCAATAAGAGTTAATAAGAGTTCAGTTCGTAAAGTTACGGCTAATCCTGCTAGAGCGCCGCCTAATGCAAGGGCTCCTGTATCTCCCATAAAAATTTTTGCTGGGCTGGCATTCCACCAGAGGAATGCAAAAGTTGCTCCAGCAAGGGCTGCCGATAAAACCGCCAAATCCAGCGGATCACGTACTTGATAACATTTTAAACCAGGAGATACAGAACAACTTTGCCCAAACTCCCACACACCAATTAGCACAAATGCCAAGAAGCTCATGACCGATGCGCCGGTGGCTAGTCCATCTAATCCGTCAGTTAAATTCACTCCGTTACTTGTAGCAACTATCATCAAGAAAACCCAAACAACTACAGCGACAGCTCCTAATTTAAGTGAGGTATCCCGGACTGTAGATAAATGTAATGAAACTGGGGTCAGTCCCGTGTCATCTGGAAAATTTAAACCTGCCCAAGCAAAAGAAATCGCAAAGATACTTTGGCCAAAGATTTTTGATCTTGCACGTAATCCTAAAGAGCGTTGACGTGAAACTTTAAGCCAGTCATCTAAAAACCCAACAAAACCTAGACCTACCATTAGGGCTAAAACTAAGAGTGCAGATACTGTCGGTTCTCTTCCGGTAAGTAAATGCGAAATGAAATATGCAAAAATTACTGAAAATATGATAACTGTTCCACCCATAGTTGGGGTGCCACGTTTGGTGTGATGTGTAGTTGGGCCATCATCTCTTATAAATTGCCCATAACTTTTCTTAACTAAGAGTTTAATTGCAAGAGGCGTAGCGAACAAGGCAAATAAGAATGCGAGCGCACCAGAAAGTAAGATTCCTTTCATGAGCGATTATCCTTCATTTTTATCGATAGGTAACTCATTTAAATCCCCAATTAGAAGTTCTGCTAATTTTTCTAACCCCTCAGCCCTAGAACCTTTGATAAGTATCACATCTCCAGCTTCACTTCCCGTTGCTATTTCACGTGCGCTTTCAATATTTTCAACTAATAAAATTTCAGTAGAACCCAACTCGGTTTCACCCAAGTATTCTGGTGTGCCAATCGCCACCAAATGATCAATCTCTAAATCAATCGCTCTGCGACTAACCTGGTGATGTCCTGAGAGTGAGTATTCGCCCAGTTCATGCATCTTTCCTAAAAATGCCCAGGCTCGCCCGCCTCGCTCTTGTGCAAATAGGCGCAGCGAATCAAGGGCTGCATACATGCTTTCCGGATTCGCGTTGTAGGAATCGTTAATAATCAATCTTCCGGCTATTTCATGCAATTCCATTCGCCATTTACTCGAACTCTCGGCCGTTGAGAGCCCAGCGCTGATTTTGTCTATCGGCATATTAAAAGCAGTTGCAATTCCTGCAGCAGCCAACGCATTTGCAACTTGATGTCTACCTGCTTGTCTAAGTGCAACGCTTTCACGACCAAAGGAAGTAACCAAATCAAAATGAGCAAAACCTTCTCGAATTTCAATATCAGTGGCTCTGACATCATCATTAGATTTTTCACCAAAAGTCATAACTTTTGCTTTTGTTAAATTCTTCATATCAATCGTTAAATCATCATAAGAACCCAAAATTGCAGTTTTGGATGGTTCTAAGTTAATTACCATTTCACTTTTTGCAGTAGCGATTACCTCTTGTGAACCAAAAACTCCGATATGGGCACTTCCTACTCCAAGAACAACTCCAACGTCCGGACGAAATCTTCGCTCGAGTTTTGCAATGTCTCCTATGTTTCTTGCTCCCATTTCTAAAATGCAAAATTTGGTATTTTCTTGACATTCTAAAATCGTAATCGGTACGCCTAAATCATTATTGAAAGAAGATTTTGGAGCAACGGTTTCACCAATCATCGATAATATATGCTTAGCTAAATCTTTAGTTGTAGTCTTTCCATGCGAGCCAGTTATTGCGATAACTTTCATTTCAGAAATTATTTGTCTTACATGAGCGGCTAGTTTTGTAATCGCTTCAACCACATCTACTACCACGATGCAGGTCGGTCCAACTTCGCGGCTGCAAATAACTACGCCCGCTCCGCCTGAGAGCGCCTGAAGCGCAAAATCATGACCATCTACCTGCTCACCTTCAAGTGCCAAAAATATGCCATTTGAAATTATTTCTCGAGAATCAAAAAATGCCGGACCAGTGATTAATTTGTTTCCATCTCCTACTACTTTCCCATCAACTACTTCTGAAATTTGAGAGATTGTTAATGGAATCATTTTGTGGACCTAGCGGACCTAATGGCATTTTTTAATTCAACTCTGTCATCAAATGGAGAAATTTTTCCCATAATCTCTTGACCAGTTTCATGGCCCTTGCCGAGTATTACTACACAATCATTTCGTGATGCATTGTCTACTGCGAACTTAATGGCTTCCCGTCTATCAACTATTACGTAGTGATTCTCTGCTAGTTGAATGCCTTCATGCATTTGGTCAAGAATAAAAAGTGGATTCTCACTTCGTGGATTATCACTTGTAAAAATCGCGATGTCTGCACCTGAAATTAAAGAGTTACCCATTAGTGAGCGTTTTGTAGTATCCCTATCTCCACCACACCCTAGTACAGCAATTATTTTTCCTTTTGTTGCTCCCCGAACCGCTTTGAGGGCCGCAGTTACTGCATCTGGAGTATGCGCATAATCAACTATTGCTGAGAAGCTTTGACCAAGATCAATTGATTCCATTCTTCCTGGTGCGCCTTTTGCAGTGTTAAGTGCATCGGCTGCGGCTAATGGATCGATTCCACTTTCCACGGCAAGAGCAAGTGCCATCAATAGATTGGCACCGTTGTAATCTCCAATTAATGGACTCTCAATTGAAAGCAAAATACCGCCAGGCCCGGTGATAGTAAGTTGAACTTTAGAGTTATTCGAAGAAGTTTCGATAATTTTCCAATTGGCTTGGTCATTATGTGTAGAGACTGAAATTTTTTCAATTTCGGTTTCATCAAATAAACGTTTTCCCCAAGAATCGTCAATATTTATAATCGCTTTCTCAGCAAAACCAAATTTAAATAACCGACTTTTCGCTTGATAATAATCTTCCATATTTTTATGGAAATCTAAATGATCTTGACTTAAGTTCGTAAAAGCTACAGCTGAAAATTTTGTTCCTTCAACTCTATTTAGCGTCAAAGCATGACTAGAAACCTCTATCACTACATTCAAGTTGTGTCTTTCTCTCATAATGGCAAATGTTGACTGTAGTTCAGGAGCTTCGGGAGTCGTTCGTATTGTTGGAAAGATTTCATCGCCAATCCGGGTTTCAACTGTGCCGATCAAGCCAGAAGCTCTGTTATTAAACTCCCAAATTTGCTGCAAAAGATAAGAAGTTGTTGTCTTGCCATTTGTTCCAGTTATTCCAATTACATTAATAGCACTGGAGGGGTTTCTATAAAATTTATCGGCAACTATTCCTAGCCAAAATCTTGGATTAGCTACGCGAATGACTGGTACCTGAATATTGATTTCCGCTGACGAGTCGGTTAGTACAGCGACTGCTCCATTTGCAACTGCCGATTCAACAAATTTGGCTCCGTGTACTTTTAGCCCAGGAAGAGCTACAAATAAATCCCCTTCTATGACATCATTAGAATCTAGAGTCAGCCCATGTATTCGTAGATCATTTTTGCCTGAAATAACTTCTGAAGATCCAATTAAGTTTGCAATTTCACTTAGCGAAAGTGAATACTCTGAAAGTAAATTTGATCGCATCTTAAATCTCAATCCCCGACTGATGCTGCAGCAGTGATTTTTTCGCGCTTCTTTAATGTTGCAGCATCCAGTGGAAAGGCTTCATTTAACTTACCTGTAGGTGCTACTTGATAACTTTTAAGTGCGTATGAGATGACTTCTTTGAAGACTGGACCACCTAGATACCCACCCCAATGGATTCCCTTTGGATCCTGGATAGTTATGCTCATCACAAAACGTGGTTTATCTGCAGGTGCAAATCCAATAAATGAAGACGTGTAACCACTGTAGCAACGACACTTATCATTGAACCTATTGGCAGTTCCAGTTTTTCCAGCAACTCTGTATCCCGATATTTGGGCGCTTGGTGCCGTTCCGCCTTCAGCAACAACACTCTCCATCATCAAACTTAAAGTGGTCGCAACCTCTTCATCAATGACTCTAACTCCAGAATTATTCATCTTAGGTGTGTAATGGCCATTTTGATTACTTGTTCCAGCAACAATATGAGGGGCGGCGCGTACTCCACCATTTGCAATGGTTGCAAAAACACTGGTCGCTTGAATTGTAGTAAGTGAATAACCTTGTCCAAATGCCACAGTTGGTGCGGTAGACCTTGACCATTTGTTTACTGGGCTAAAAATTCCAGGACTTTCTCCTGGCAATCCCATATTTAACTGTTGTCCAATGCCAAATTTAGTTAGATAAGAATAAAGAGTGTCTTCGCTCATCTTTTCGCCGATTTGAATAGTTCCGACGTTGCTGGATTTGGCTAATATCCCAGTAGAAGTTAATTTCCATTTGGGATGCGGTTCGTGGTCGTGAAAAATTCGATCGGCTCTTTTGATTGTGTAAGGGATTGTGAAGACTGTGGTGGGATTAATAACTTTTTCTTGAAGTGCAGCAGCAAATGTCATAACTTTTCCAGTTGAACCTGGCTCATATGCTTCTTGTACGGCTGGGATCTGTAATAGATTCGATTTAGTCACATTAAATTTATTTGGGTCAAATGTAGGTGCTGTAGCTAATGCCAAAATTTCACCAGTTGCTGGATCCATTACAACCGCTGTGATCGATTGCGCACGAGTGCTTTTAGCGACACTTGCTATTGCATTCTCAGTAATCCATTGCAAATCTCTATCAATAGTTAACCGGATATTTGTGCCAGCTTTTGCTGGAATGAGAGATTGTCTTGCTGATGGGATCGATGGGCCTTTGCCGCTTGCATAAGTTAAAACTCCATCGGTTCCACTTAGGACAGAGTTCATCGAAGCTTCAATACCCCCACCACCAACACCTTCAGAATTCACAAATCCCAAAGTATTTGCCGAGAGAGTTTTACCTGGGTAATCTCGTTTAAATCCGCGTTGGGTAAAAAACCCACCAATCCGTTCTGACATCGGCTTGCCTGAGTTGTTTAGAGCAATTACTTCTTTAATCTTGAGCCATTGTGCCGGAGTAATATCTTTTGCCACATACACAAATTTTCGTGTACCGGTTAATCTACTTTCTATAGCACTACTAGAAGCATTAATTATTGGTGCTATCAATTTAGCAGTTACTTCAGGGTCTCCAATTAAATTTTGATCAACTACTAGATCTAACGCATCAATGCTGCGTGCCAAGACATTTCCATTGCGATCTGTTATCTCACCACGAGGGGCCGGCAAAGATACGGTTTGATTTAATTCGCGTGCAGCTTTCTGGGCTCGCCCTTGTGCATTTACTGCTTGAACATCAACTAATCTAACAAAAAAAGATAGGAAAATAATAAGTACCAAGAAAAATGAGATTCGCAATCTGCCTTGGGCCATGCGCAGCGGACTCATTCCTTAGCTCCTTTATCTTTGATGATTACTTCATTTACTTTTGGTTGATTTAACATTAAGAAATCAGGGTTGCCACTCGGCACCATTCCCAAGAGTCGTGCCTTTTTTGCTAAGGATTCTGGTGATGAGATGCGCGCTAAATTTTGAGAATTTGCTTCTTCAAGATCAGCTAAATGAATTGCTTCAAACTTAAGTCGGTGCAACTTGATGGCATCTTGATTAAGAGCCAAATTAAGGCCCATGACACAAACTAATGCGAAAATCATAGCGCCGAAAATTATTGAATTAAACGCTACCTTTGTTACAGATTTCCCTTCACTTGGCCGCAGTTCAGCAACAAGTCGCAGTACAGGGTCTGGCAATCTCTGGAGACGTGGAAGTGAATTGGGTGAAAGCTTTCGCGCTGGTGAACTCTTGAGAGCAGTTATTGCCATTAGGCAGCCACTCCCCCCACTTTTTCAATTGCGCGTAAACGCACTGAAGTGGCACGCGGATTTTCGGAAATTTCAACATCTGATGAACTTTCGCTTTGCCTTGTTAGTAAGCGATAGTCAGCTGGCGTTGGTTCAATCGGCAACCCATGTGGAACAGATGATGTTGAAACCGCAGTAAAGGCACGTTTCACAATTCGGTCTTCTAAGGAATGGTAGGAAAGCACAACCATTCGACCGTTTTGATTTAGGATATTTAATGCTGCTGGAATTGCTCTTTCAAGTATTGAAATCTCATCATTAATAAATATCCGCAATGCTTGGAATGTGCGTTTAGCAGGATGCCCACCAGTTCTCCGAGTTGCAGCAGGGATACTTTCGCGAATTACTTCAGCCAAGCGACTGGAATTTGTAAATAATTCAACTTCACGTTCTTTAATGATGCGATCTGCAATTCGAGATGCAAATCGTTCTTCGCCATACTCACGGAAGATTCGTGCTAACTCTTTGCCACCAAATGTATTTATAACTTCAGCAGCTGTAATTCCATCTGTAGAATCCATCCGCATATCAAGCGGTGCATTCTGTGCGTAAGAAAATCCTCGCTCTGGCTCATCAAGTTGCATTGATGAGACTCCTAAATCAAAAAGAATTCCATCAACTCCGCTGTATCCAGCAGCAGCGATAACTTGTGGCATCTGATCATAAATTGCGTGGATTAATGTAATACGCCCATCAAATTTCGCTAATCGAGTTTTAGCATGATCGATTGCGGTTAGATCGCGATCAATTCCAATTAGATGAATATTTGGAAAGTGAGTTAGTAATTCAAATGAATGGCCGCCGGCACCGAGAGTTGCATCAACAACTAATGCATTATTTTTCGTTAGTGCAGGGGAAAGTAGCGCAAGTGATCGCTCAAGTAATACTGGCTGATGTAACACTGCACTCCCCTTTCTCTCTAAAACTCCCTTGATTCGCTAGCTCGAAACTTCGGACACCGCCGCCGGACGGATTAATCGGCGCCGGGGAAGGGGCGTCGATGCGCTATAGCTAGCCGCGGCAGTGACCGAAATTTCGAGTTAGAAAAATCCTGGGAATACCTCCTCAGATACATCTGCAAAGCCCTTTTCGCGATCTGCGAGGTAGGACTCCCAAGCGGTTGCATCCCAAATCTCAACGCGAGTATTTGCGCCAATCACGACGCACTCTTTGTTGAGGTCGGCGTAGGTACGAAGAGACGGGGGAATCGTCACTCGACCTTGCTTATCGGGAATCTCGTCATGTGCTCCGGCAAACATCACGCGCATGTAATCGCGGGCAGATTTAGCGGTAACTGGGGCCTGGCCCATTGCTTCAGTAAGTGATGCAAACTCTTTTGCGGGCCAGACATAAAGGCATCGCTCTTGACCTTTGGTAATTACTAAACCGGCAGCTAATTCATCTCTGAAGCGGGCCGGAAGGATTACTCGTCCTTTTTCATCGAGGCGGGGTTGGTAGGTGCCTAGAAACACTTGAAACCCCTTCCCCACCTTTTAAAAAGGTTTAAAACTTTTTACGCCACAACAACTGATCCTGAACTCAGCTATCGGCGTTAATCCCCCACTTTACTCCACTTATCTCCACTGTCAACCACCTTTCCCCATTGAACTCCCCTTTCCCCCCCACCCATCCAGCAGGCCACCAACAAGCAACCGCCCCTGCACCAGTGGGGTTGAGTTAGTGCCCGAAGCGCCTTGCCTCTACCGTTAGGACATGGCCAAAAATCTGGATCCGAAGAGTTTCCGTGCGCTTATGAGTGGCTGGATAACCGGGATTGCATTGGTGACCACGAAAGATGAAACAACTGGGCGAAATATCGGAATTGTTTGCAACTCGCTAACTTCGGTTTCGCTAGATCCGCTTTTAATTTCTTGGTGCGTCGACAAAAAAACTAAATCATTTCCAGATTGGGAAAATGCAAAACAATGGAATGTGCATATTTTGGCCGCGGGCCAAGCGGATTTAGTAAAGCGATTTACTGCTCCAGTTGCAGACCGTTTTGCCGGTCTCGATATTTCTTACACAGATTCTGGAATACCTATTTTGCCGAATGTCGAGACTTATTTTACTTGCAATACTTTTGCCAAGCATGAAGCTGGTGATCACGTAATTTTAATAGGTGAAGTTATTGATTATCAAGATTCTATTGCTCAGCCATTGACATTTTTCCGCGGTAAATTCTTACCCGGCCCACATGCTTAATTGAATTGGTTTAATAACCGGAATTATTATCGCCGAATTGCCGCTTTTCCCACCGTTGCTCAAGTTTTGACATCAAGGATGATTTACTTCCTTTGATTTTTTTGCCATTTCTTCCGTTTCTTCCATTCTTGCCGTCTTTCATTGACGGCTGGCGAAAGCCAGTTATTAAGCGATAAATTCCAAATAATGCAATAACAAAACCAAGTACTCCTACTGGAATTGTTTGCGATATCAATCCGCCAAACAATGTTACAAAACCAATTAGTAGCAATGAGATACTCAACAAGGTTGAACGTGGAGTGCGAGTGCGCGCTCCAGTTAAAGTTGAAACCAAACGTGGGTCATCCTTGGATAACTGCTCCTCCATTTGCGCAAGCAGCCGCTCTTCATGCTCCGATAGTGGCATCTCACGCCCCCTTTCACTTAACTAACTAACTCAACTACCCAAAAGCATAGTAGGTCAACCTGAGCCCGGCAGATCTGGGGGTTTTAGGAGTCGGGCTGGAGCTACCGCTTCGCCCCCGAAACGATCTCGAGCAGCATCAATAGCCACCTCGACTTCACTCCACCCCTTATCTCGAGCCCCTAATTCCGGCTGGGCGGCTAAAGGCTGGCCAGTTAATGCCACCAACCCCTCCAATCTGATGCCGATCAATCGCACTCTCGCCCGCTCCAGATTTAGCGCAACATAGAGAGCTTTTGCTTGGCTATAAATTTCTTGCGTCGAACTGATTGGCAAAGGCAGGGTCTTACTTCGCGTGATTGTGGTGAAATCCCCAAAACGTACCTTTATGGAAATTGTTCGCGCCATAAATTGCTCGTCACGCAACCTTCTAGTTGCTCGATCTGTAACGCGCAACAACTCTCCTAAAATCTCTTCCTGATTATCAAGATCACTAGAAAATGTTTCTTCTGTGCCAATACTTTTCTCAGGTTCGTTTAAAACGATAGATCGATAATCTCGTGCCCACGCTAATTCATAAATAGTTGCACCTGCGCTTTCACCAACAGCTCTTATTAAAGTGGCACGAGAAGTATTTGCAATATCGCCAATAGTTTTTAATCCCAACTTGCTCAAAATCTCTCCAGTTTTTTCGCCCACTCCCCATAATTCATTTATTGGTAGCGGGTGCAAAAAGGTAAGTGTTCGATCTGGTGGTATCTCCAGCATTCCGTTTGGTTTACATCGACTTGATGCTAATTTTGCAATTAACTTAGTGCTAGCAATCCCAACCGAGCAGGTAATGCCTTCTTGGCTTTCTACTTTTTGGCGAATAGCCGATCCAATCTCACGTGGTGTTCCAAGTAAACGTTTAGCGCCAGCAACATCTAGAAATGCTTCATCTACCGATATTGGTTCCACTAAGGGGGTGAAGTTGCGAAAAATCTCCATAACTTTTTCAGACACCTCGCTGTATCTGCGCATATCTGGCTCAACAAAAACTGCATGAGGCGCTAATCGCCGGGCTTGCCCGATTGGCATCGCCGCTCTGATCCCAAATTTTCGCGCTGCGTAATTTGCTGAAGTGACAACGGATCGTGGTCCAGTTCCCACAACTACAACTTTCCCACGCAACTCTGGGTTATCTCGCTCAGCAACAGATGCAAAAAATGCATCCATATCAATATGCAAAATTGTCGCCTGTTCGGCTTCTATCTCTTCCATATCAGTGATGAACTGGCTCCTTTCGCATACTTGCTTGATTAATCAGAATACTCAAGTAAGCGCGGACTGCTTCGATATCTTGCCCACTATTTCTCCAGATTTCATAAACCTCGCCTAAATCCCAAGCGCAATGCGCTCTGACTGAAACCCCACGCGCTCCGGTTCTGCGTAAAAAGCCGTAGACCAGTAATAAATTAGAGTTATAAAGAGTGTGCGCTGAGTGAATCTGCGTGCTTTCAAAAAAAGTTGAGTCGCTGCAACCACTTCCGTCTTCTAAACTCAAAAAAATCGTACGTTTGCCAGAGCGAACCGGTGGTGATTGCAATGCAACTTTAACTCCAGCCAAAAAGATTCCAGTATTAGTACGAAAATTAAGAAAATCTTTAACTCTTACAGCCCCTATTTGATTTAGAAGTTTTGCGTAAAAAGAAAGTAGGTGACCGCTCACATCAAGTCCCAAAATCTCTACCTCGCTTTTAACCTCTTCTGCTAATGTCATTTTAGGAAGCCCACTCGGTGTCAATGTTGGGGCTTCGAAGAAAAGTGAACTTTGTGAACTCCCGATCTGTTTTCCCTTATTCCATTTCTGAATATCTGAGTGATGAAGTAACAGATCTCTTCTAGTTAACTCACTCTCTTTATTTATTTTATATAACCGATCAAAAGCCCCTAAGTGAATAAGACTTTCTGTCGTCTTAGTGCTCGCTCTTGCCCTAAGGTGAAAATCAGATATATCTAAGTAAGGCTGTCCTTCAACGATACTTTCAACTTCAGTAGAAGTAATTCCATATAAATCAGAAAATGCAAGTTGTATTCCATATTTGGATAAATATTTCACAACCCGGTACTGCTCTTTAGATTTATTTACATCAACATTGAGAAGTTCGACTCCAAGTTGACGAGCTTCATCTAACAGCAAGCGTTTTGGATACATTCCTGGGTCATGGGCCAAGATTCCAGCGATAAAAGCAGCTGGGTGGTGAGTTTTCAACCATGCTGATTGGTAAGTAGGAAGCGCGAAAGCTGCAGCATGGGCTTTGCAAAAGCCAAACGAGGCAAATGCTTGCAGCACCTCCCATACTTCAACAGCTACTTGCAATGAATACCCGCGCTCAATAGCAATTGGAATAAACCACTCCTTGAATCTTTCCTGTTGATCAAAATTGCTAAGAGCCCGACGATATTCATCTGCTTGCGCAAGACTCACTCCAGTCATTTTTGAAATAATCCGAATTACCTGTTCTTGAAATACCACAACCCCTTGAGTTTCAAGCAAAATTTCATGCAAGGAAGGGTCGATTAAACGTGGCTTTGAAAAACCCTGCTTAGCATTTAGAAATGGAGTGATCATGTCGCTTTTAATCGGGCCAGGACGAAACAATGAGATATCGATAATTAGATCGTTAAATGTTTCTGGGCCGAATTTTCCGATGAGTTCGCGTTGGCCTGGGCTCTCAATTTGAAAAATTCCCAGAGTGCGAGTTGTGCGTATCAATTCAAAAGTTTTGGCATCATCAAGTTCGATTTCATCAAGATCAATATTTTTATCATCTACCCGCTTTATTTCGTTTAGCGAGTAAGAGATCGCAGATTGCATTCGAACACCTAAAATATCTAACTTGAGTAAACCGACAGCTTCAACGTCATCTTTGTCCCATTGCAACATTGGATACCCAGATCCGCTTAATTGCGCTGGAGTCCGCTCTAATAATTTGCTATCCCCCAAAATTACAGCGCATGGGTGCATTGAAATATTTCGCGGTAATCCGTCCAAGCGTTGTGCCAGACCAAGAGCCATAGCTATTTCATTAGAAGTTATTTGAATATGACGAAGTTCAGGTAAATCTTTTATCGCTGCAGTTATATTGCGTGCTCGAATATGTGGCATTGCTTTTGCTAAAGCATCTACCTCTACTGCCGGCAATCCCATTGCCGCCCCAACATCACGAATTGCATGTCTTGCTCGATAAGTTTCGAACATGCCAACAGTGGTCGCTCGAGTTACTCCGTCTTTATTGTATTTTGTAAATACATCTTCATATATCTCTAACCTGCGTGCTGATTCCACATCTATATCGATATCTGGAAGAGCTGAACGAAGTGGCGAGCAAAATCTTTCCATAAGCAACCCATGTTTTAATGGTTCAACTGTAGAGATCCCAAGTAAGTAACAGATTAAAGATCCTGCACCACTTCCACGCGCAGATACTCTAATTCCTTTACTACGTGCTGCCTCAACTATGTCAGCCACTGCTAAAAAATATGGTTCATACCCAAGTTTTTTTACTGTCTCTAACTCATCACCTAATCGTGAAATCGCTTTTTGTAAATCATTGCCTCCATACCGGATATTTATTCGCCCATCACATCTATCACGTAACTGTTTTTGCATCTCTTCTACTGAATTTGCATTAACTGTTTGGGCTTCAGGTAAGTGAATTCCGCCTAAACCAATATCGTTACTTGGCGATAAGTATGCTCGTTGTGCCCATTCAAAACTGGTTTGCAGTAATTTTTTGCTGTCGTACTCCCCTGCCGCTTTAGAAATCTCATCCGCTACATATTGCATCTCTAATTGGCTTTTTAAATAGCCTTCGCTAGTTTTGCGTTCAACAGTTTGCAAGCTCAATGGCATTAATTTTCTAGCCGCATCTAAAATATCAACCACTGGACCATCTTCGCGATCGAGCATCCGTACTGAATTACTTATTACTGCAGGAACTCTCATCTGATTTGCAAATATTAATGACCGCGCAGCGTGCGCAGTTGTAAGTTCTCCTTCTCCGGGAGCTAGATGAGACACAACTTCAATAGCAATTGATCCGGGTTGTGCTATTTCACGCCACCTATTTAATGCATCTTTGGCTTGCTCAATGCGGCGCAAAGCTAAAGCTCTTCCTACATCTGAATTTGGGCCAAGTAACAACAAAACACCTTCACTATTTTTTGCAAAATTCTCATGAGTCAAAAGTTGTTCTTCTACCCCAGATACGATTTTCACTAAGTTGCGCCATCCATAATTTTGCGAGGTGGCTACAACTGTTACTCGTGAAAAATTGTTTTCAACAAAATTCCCACCTTTTGCTGGAGTGGGAGCCGCTTTTACTTTGCGCATTGGTGCAACCTCTAAATTGCATCCAATAATTGGAGCGATTCCTGCGCGCTGGCAAGATTGCGCAAATCTAATTGAACCGGCGAGCGCATTTCTGTCAGTAAGTGCCAAAGCTGGCATTCCGAAAGTTGCAGCACGTTCGACTAATTGATTTGGTTGAGCACTTCCGTATTTAAATGAGAATCCACTTGCTACTTGCAGATGAACATATGGAATTGTTGAATTACTCATCTTCTACAATTTCGACAACACTCTTGCTTATCGCTTTACGTACCTGCCATTGACCACTTAACTCATCACGTTCTACATGGAATGTAATTAACATTCCTTCTGGTGCGGCTTCAACTGCCCAAAAAGATTTTGCTAAATCATCGGGGCGATAATTTCCATCACTAGCTCGGTTCCACCAACCCCCGGCTTCACGCCAACGCGAAAGCACTGAATGAATTCGAAAACGCCGTCCCCGCCATGTGAACTCAACCGGCTCACCTCCCACAGTAAGCACCTCAGGCGCATCACCTGATCTGGCCATCTACTCCCCCTAAATTAGAACATCTGTTCGAATAGCCCAAATACTAGGAGTTAGGGGTGACAGCAGCAAGTAGCCGCTAGATCGATATCAAATGGGTATTAGGCTCAGTTACATGAAACAAGTTACCTACCGTGGCCCAGAGCAGATCACCGTTGACGAGTGGATCTCCCCTGAACTTCCGGCCAATTACGTGGCGGTCAAAGTCGCCTATGTCGGGGTCTGTGGCACTGACTTGCATCTATACGCCGGTCATATGGATTCGCGGGTAACCACCCCGCATGTTCCAGGTCATGAGATGTCTGGAGTAGTTGCTCGCACCGGCTCTGGCGTGAGTGAATGGAAGATAGGCGAGAAGGTAACTGTTCGACCGCTATTGCCTTGTAAAAATTGTCGCACTTGCAATGAAGGCAATTCACATATCTGCCCAAAATTAAAATTTATCGGCGTGGATATCGCTGGTGCAATGCAACCAGAATGGATCGTGCCAGCTGAGTTGTTGCATCGAATTCCTGAGCAGATCACACTTCGTCAAGGTGCACTAATCGAACCACTTGCGGTTGCTATTCATGATGTGCGAATGGCAGATCTTGATCCAACTGATGTAATTACTATTGTTGGTGCCGGACCAATTGGTTTGTTGATCGGAATTGTTTGCGTATCTCGCGGACATAAAACATTTATTACTGACATAGATCAAACCCGCTTAGATGTTGCAAAATCACATGGAATGATTCCAGTGGCTCCAGATCAAGTAGAAGCTGCGGCGCGTGAAGCAACAAATGGATTAGGCACTGATGTGGTCTTTGAAGTATCTGGTTCCGCAGGTGGTGCAACTTTGATCTCAACAATAGTTAAACCTCGTGGAAAGATTATTGTTGTAGGAATACATGCAGAGTTGCGTCAGTTCAATCTGCAACAAATTTTCCACAAAGAAGTAACTATGCAGGGTGCTCGTGTCTACAAGTCAATTGATTTTGACGATGCAATTGCATTCCTTGCCACACGTACCAAAGAACTTGAGCCATTAATCACTAAGGTCTTTCCGGTTGAGGATGCTTTAGAGGCCTACCTTTCGCTGACTCGCGGTGGAAGCATCAAAAATTTAATCGCTATCTCAGAACCTGCAATCTAAATGAACGTACTTGCTGGGAAAATTGCAGTAGTTACCGGCGCCAATCGCGGCATTGGCCATGCAATTGCCTTGGCTTTAGCAGAGGCTGGCGCAGATATCGTTGGTACGAGTCGCCAAATGAGCGATGAAGAAGCCATTGCCAAAGAAGTAAGGGCTCTTGGCCAGAAGTTCTTTCCATTTGCCTGCGATATGAAAAATCGCGCTGAGAGTACGGCGCTAGCGAAAAAAGTATTAACTGAAGTTGGCCAAGTGGATATTTTGGTAAACAACGCCGGAACTATTCGTCGTGAAAATATCGCCGATTACTCACTTGCAGATTGGGATGAGGTTGTTGAAGTTAACCTGACTGCTCCATTTATTCTCACCCAGGATTTCGGCAAACCAATGCTTGAACGTGGCGCAGGTAAAGTTATTTTCATTTCTTCTCTACTTTCCTACCAAGGTGGAATCAGAGTGCCGGCTTACACGGCAAGTAAATCTGGAATCGCTGGCTTAGTAAAAGCATTTGCTAATGAGTGGGCTGGAAAAGGTGTAAATGTAAATGCAGTTGCACCGGGTTACATAGTTACTGACAACACTGAAGCGCTACGTGCAGATCCAATCCGCTATGAAGCTATAACCGGGCGAATTCCCGCAGGACGTTGGGGCGAAGGTAGCGATATTGCCGGCAGTGTGGTTTTTCTAGCATCAGAAAACGCTGATTACTTACACGGTTCAACTATCACCGTCGATGGTGGATGGATGGGTAGGTAAAGTGCGCAAAATTTTAGAGAGTAATCTGTAACAACCAAATTTAGAGACATTCAACATAGCCTCAAAAACAATTTCGCTGTGCATCTTTGAGACACCTTCTCGTCGCTCGACAAAAGTAATTGGTACCTCTCCTACTGATAGCCCAGCTTGATGAACACGATAAAGTGTTTCCACTTGAAATCCATATCCATTTGATTCAAGATCGTCTAACTTAATACTCTCGAGCGCTCTTCGTGAGAAGACCCTAAATCCACTCGTGCAATCTCGAACCTTTAAACCAAGCAAAATTCTGGAGTATCCACTTCCGAACCGTGAAAGAATTTCCCGATGTTTCGCCCAACCGATAATTTGCCCACCCTTAACCCATCTGGATCCAATAGTTAAATCATATTTATCTGCTTGGAGTAATAGTTTTTCCAAATCTCCAACTCGATGAGAGTGATCTGCGTCCATCTCAATAAAGTATTCGAAATTTCTCGCTATGCCCCAAGCAAATCCCGCACGGTATGCATTTCCAAGCCCAGTTTTCTTAGGACGTGATAAAAGCTCTACTTTATGGTCACTGATCATTAATTGATTAATTAATTCTCCAGTACCGTCTGAAGAGTTATCGTCGATTACTAAAATTTGCAACGCAGGAAATGTTGATCTAATTTCTTTAATCAGAGTTCCAACATTCAATACTTCATTGTATGTCGGTATCAGAAGCAAAGAGTTTGCAGAAAGTTCCACCTGCTCACTTTAGCGAGAGTGCTGCATTCTTCAACCTGCCATGGGTTTTGATGGCTACAGCGGTTCGATTATTGCCGTTCCTTTTTCATGATCTAGAAACCTTAACTTATGGTTTGGAAGAGCATTAGCAAAACTTTCTGCCAATGTTTTCTCCCCACTTCTCTTTGTGTCATCGATTACCACAACTGCATTTTTACTCAACTTAGAACCCAAGACTGGGAGTGCCGGAAATCTTGCAGCATCATCTTTGGATCCTGGAGGTCCATCGATGAAGAGGAAATCAATCTCTTTTAAATCTTGTAACTTTGAACTGTCGTACCACATGAAACTCTCTTCCAAGATTTCCTTTTCAACCAAAGGCGCATGAATCAATTTAACATTGCTCACTTGATGCTCTGCGAGTAACTCTTGAGTGTTCTTGAGGTACTCAAGGTCATGTTCAATTGCCACAATCTCAACTGCTCCAGCACGAGACAAGATAATTGTTGATGCGCCACTACCTAGTTCTACTACTAATTTTGGCTGATGTTTTCTCACCAAAGAAGTTAAAGTTAAAAGCAAATCAGGTGATGCAGCCCAACCGCGAGTTGGGGGAAGCGCTGCCTTTAAATCCAACATTTCATGCAGAGATACTAACGCTTCCAATTGGCGAAAATCTTGTTTGCTTCTTTTCTCAATTACTTTAGCAATATTCACTTCGGAGTCCTTAATAGTTTTTACAATCTTTCGATTTGAATTAAGTAGGGCGATACCTTTACGTCGTGTTTCCCAAATGTTTACTAAAATTAAGACCAAAACTAAAGTTAGAACAGTGGTCAGAATTAGTAAACTTGCATCGGTTGACATTTGGCCATTGTGGCAGAGGTTTACTTCCAGATCCTTTGTATTAATTACTCTTCACTATCTGTTCAACTAAAGTTTGTTTAAATTTTTTAATAATCTTTCCTAGAAAATCTATCTTTATATAGTGATCAATCTCGCCAAGCCCACCATCATCTTGGCGACCAGTAATGGAATTGGTATGGGACATTTGGTCCGCGCTTGCGCTGTCGCTAAAGCGCTACTCCCCGAGGCAGAACCGATAATTGTTTCAATGGCTCCAGGTATTGCCGATGTAGGTGCCGCCCTCGGAATACGAACTGAGTACATTCCTGGGCGAGATCGCGAATGGATGCCGCGACGAGTTTGGGATCATTATTTACGTGATCGTTTAATTGCACTCGCTGAAGAAACTGGTGCGAAAGTAATCTCTTTCGACGGAGTGGTCCCTTACCCGGGAGTTTTAGCCGCAAAATTTCATTCCGCAGATTTAAGACTGGCTTGGGTTAGACGCGGATTGTGGCGAGATACCCCACAGAAATTAACACTTTCACTTTACGCATCTCTAATGGATAAAGTTATTGAACCTGGTGATTACGCAGCAGCGTATGACAAGGGACCAACCTCTGGTCGTGATGACGCCGAAAAAGTAGCCCCTGTTTCCCTATATTCGGCTGATGAAGCATTGCCTAGAGATGAAGCTCGGCAAATCCTTGGCCTTGATCTAGATCGCCCAGCCGTCTTGGTAACACTTGGAACTGCAACTCTTGAAGAAATAGATCGCTTGAAGGCTGTACTTCGCGGCCTAAAGCGATGGACGAATGTTCAAGTGCTGATGACAAAAAATCCAGTAGATAGAACCGGGAAATCAATTGTTCCCCCTGGTTTAGATTTACGTACCGCTAGATACTTTCCACTAGCAAAATTATTACCGGCATTTGATGGCGCAATCTCCGCGGCTGGATACAACAGCATCCATGAATTTATGTGCGCTGGCACTCCCACAATTTTTATTCCTGTTATGCGTGGCACTGATGACCAATTAGCAAGGGCAAAGTGGTGTCATGATTTTGGATTTGCAATCATGGCTGACCCTGAGAATCTTTTAGGGATTGAAAGATGGGCTGAACGGCTCAGTGATGTAAATATTCGAAACTCACTTTCTACCAAGTGTCTCGAATTAAGTGATCCAAGTGGAGGAAAAGAGATTGCTCAAAAGCTCTTAGATCTCTCGCGATCCCCGGCAAAAAATGGAGTTGTTGTTGCTTACTCCTACTGGAGATTTAAGTTATCGCAAATTAGAAGATCTGCATTTAGAGGAATTCTAAAGAGACGCTATTACACAATTGCACGAGTGGTCTTAAGAAATGCGGCGCTCATTTATCGTAAAATCGTTCCACGAAAAATTGAAAAAATTAAAGCTGATAAATCTGTAACTTTTTCACAGACTCTTGATTCCAAAGTTTTAAAAGAGGCAATTTCTTCTGCAGGAAGATTCGAACATATTCTTTCCAATAGTTCTTTGATGTATAAATTAGTCCGAAAAAAAATAGCTACAAAGGCATATGGGCAAATTTTGGTGGATGCATCCACCTGGCTCGTCGCACAAAAAGAGATTGCTCAAGTGGAGCCGCCCGCTACCCAAGAAATTCAACTTCAAAAAGAGGAAGTTACTCAAGTAATCGCTGAAAAGCAGAGAGATTATCTGCCACAATAACCAGCGTGATCCCAGCATTAGCAATTATTGTCGGAGCTGTAATGGGTTCGGCTCTAGGCCTAATTGGAACTGGTGGTGCAATTCTTGCCGTGCCATCATTAGTTTATCTCTTTGGATATTCTGCGATAAATGCCACTACCGCTTCATTAGTAATAGTAATTACAACGGCAACAGTAAGTGTCATTCCCCGCTTTCGTCGAAAACAAGTCCAGATAAAATCAGCTCTAATTTTGTGGAGTGTTGGATTAGTCGGAAATTACTTCGGAGTTCAACTTTCAAAGACCATAAGTGAAAAAGCCTTGTTGATTGGGTTTGGTGTAATTCTCTTAGCCTCTGCAACAAGCATGATTTGGCGATCCTTCCAAAAAGATTTAACTGTAAATAAAAGAAGTACTTGGGTACTTCCTTTGGCAGGTTCACTAATTGGATTCATGGCTGGGTTATTTGGAGTTGGTGGCGCATTTTTAGCGATCCCAACTTTGATACTTGTCTTTGGAGCATCGGCGCAAGCAGCTGCAGGTACCGGACTAGCTCTGATGATCTTGAACTCAGTAACCGCACTGTTGTTTCGTTTCCAAAACATCCAAAACGTCTCCTGGGATATCCCGATCTTAATCTTGGTAAGTGCAATTACTTTCTCAATATTCGCAACTCAAAAGGGAGCCGCTCTCAAATCAGTTACTCTTGAGCGAATGTTTGCTTACTTCTTATTTTTGGTTGGCATTGCAACGTTGATTGAATCTATAATTAAATAACTTTTTAATCAGAACCCAATTTTTTAGTCAACACTAAAATAACTTCCTTTTCATCAGTATTTTCTTCCAGAATGAGTTCCAACTCAATTTGATTAATCTCCTCCAAAATATGCTCAAGCTTAGATTTAACGTCAGCCAAAGAAAGGTCAAGTATTCGCATGGACAATGTAGTTTCACCACCACTTGCAAGAACTTGAATTGATGAGCCTGCCGGGACTTCGCGGGCAAACTTAATAAATGCATTCTCCATCTTTTCAGGGAGCGCAAAAATCTCACTATCGCCGTAAAGTGCGCGAACGTTCAGCCAAGAGCCACTTGCGACTGCGGCATCAGCCATTTTTGCAGCCAAATTTGTCAAGGTTCCTACTCCAAGTGGATCTAGTTGAATCTGCGTGCGTAATTGCGAATCCAACTGATGCAACTTAAAATAGCCTTCATCGGAAAGCTTTGATGTGCTTTCTACTTCGGAGATAACATCCAATATTTTAGTAACTGCAGAATTGTTGAGTTCTGAGATATTTTCCAATGCCACGTTTAACTTACTCTGCTCTTCGGCCAACATTAGATTTCGCAGAGCTATTTCTATTTCAGATTTTGAAAATTTTGCAAAACCCTTGAATGAGATCCAGATCAAGAAAATTCCGAATGGAAATAGAAAAATAATCGCTGAGATGGGCAATCGAACGATAAATCTACACTCCCAGGGTACGGTTCTAAATAAATCATTGGCGAAGTAGAGCCAGACTCCATAACCAAGCAAAGATATTTGCCACCTACCCCACACCAGCAACATTGCAAGGGTGTAGCCGGTAGATGTAAGAATGTAGTGAAGTGGTAAACCCGTGGTACATGTGTACGCAATTACTGGAGTTGCTGCCATGGTTACGATGCACAAAATTGCCACTACCGAACTGGCAAGCCAATCAATTCTTTTCTCACGATAAAGCAAGTAACAAGTGAAAGAACAGGTTAGTAAACCTACGGCGGATAAAAAATTGACGCCATCCCACCAGTAACTCAAAAACATGAAAAATGGAATTCCGACGCCAACCTGTCCGATCATGGTGATGGCATAAAAAAGGCGAGTTTTTTCCCAAGCCAAAGATTTTGGAGGTCTGTCTAAAATGGCTTCAAAATCATTGGTGGTGGAAGGAATTGATATTGAGATTACCTGCGATCCAACATCGGGTAGATCCATGTTCACGGTGCCACCTACAGAAAGAATCTCTTTCTCAATTACTAGAGTGGTACCAAGTCCCGGCAAAGTTTTTACGTTTGGTGTTGTGCCATCATGTGTAACTCCAATTCTGATAATTGCATTTTCGGAGTTATCTTCAAAAATCAACTCTTGAGGTTCTCGCTTTACGCTCCAGGAAATTACTAAATTTTTTGCTCCAGCGTGATGCTGCACATTGCTAATTAACTCTTCCAAAGCGTTTGAAATAACCTCAGATATCCGTTGGTTAATTTTGATATTTTCGCCCTCACCCCTAACGGTAATATAAAGCGAGGATTTAGCGGATGAAATGCCGGCTCTCACCGCAGCAATCACATTACCTCTCAGAAAATAAGTGCCGCGATCATCTTCTCCGTTGAAAAGAATTTGTTTGATTTCTGGCAGTGAATTTCTCAAATCATTATCACTTAACTTAAGGATTGACCTAATCGTATTTAGAGTTACTGCATGTATTTTGATTGAACTTTTTTGCCATAATTCACTTAAGTTTTTTTGACGTTCACGAGTTATCAGATTTTCTAGAAAAATAACGCGTTCTTTGTCTCGGTCTTGCGCTGCAGAAAATTTCTTTCGCCAATTAAAACTTACTGCAAAAATAAAAATGCTCTGCTGAATCAGCAAAAGTAACCCTTTGCTTAAAACATTTCCGGTTTTCAAAACAGCGTCAGTGACAATGAAATATGAGTAATAATTAAATAGCAGCACTGCAAATTGGATTATCATAATTATCACAATTCTTTTTCTGTTTGCCAAGAGACCAAGAGCGACTAAGACTGTAGAAACTATAGAATTTAGCCAGATCCAACTAACAGTCTTACCCGGGTAAAATACAATTATTAAAATCAAAATAATAAGAGAGAACGGCATCAACCATCGACCGTACTCTTTGTTCGATTTAACAATTCCGAAAATGTATAGAGCTAACAGTGGGAAGAATGCCAACTTAATTGGATTCGGAATACCTTCATGAAAATAAGTAAAGCCAATTACTAAAATAGCCCAGGAGTAGCCACAAAGAACTGAAATGAATGAGCGACTAAGGTTTATAAATGCGCTCTCTTCGCTTTGGTAAGCCTCTGGCATTCTCGCCTCATGCATCTCTTTGGTAGTAGTGGTTCTGTAAGTTAATTATTTTACGAGCCTAATGCTTTTTTGCTTCGCTTTGAAGTAGAATCTCAATATGGCGAGCCGAAGAATTGCGATAATTGAAGATCATCCGCTTATGTTGCGGGCGCTATCTAGCAACCTAGCCCTACATTTGCCGTACACGGAATTCATATATCAAGGGAAAAGCATCTCGGACGCGCTGACTGCAATAGATGTAGCCGGTTGTGACTTGGCATTACTTGACCTCGATTTGGGTGATGGCATCCCACCAATTCAAAATTTAGAAAAGTTATTGGCATCAGGAACTCCAGTTTTAATTGTTAGCGCTTTAGCGGAACAATTTTTAGTACGTCAAGCGCTCACCAATGGAGCAAGTGGATTTATTAGCAAAAATGCTGATGAGTCAACATTAATTGATGCTGTGACATCCATAATCTCGGGCGAGAATTACATGTCCGCAGATATCGCCACAATTTTATTGAGTGATAAAACCGACCCCGGCCTTTCAGCCCAAGAAAAGCAAGCTTTGTCTCTCTATGCATCAGGACTTAAATTGGATGCTGTTGCAAGATCTATGAACTTATCTAGGAGCAGTGCATCTGAGTACATTCAAAGGGCCAGAAAGAAGTACCTAAAAGTTGGAATAAACCTACCTACGAAAACTGATCTTTACCGGCAAGCCCAGAAAGACGGTCTGCTCCCCTAAATAGGCTAATCAGGCATGCCTCCTGCGCACATCTTTCAGAGAACTGAGAGAATGGCACCATGCCGATCAATTACCAATTCAAAGAAGTTGATGGGCCAGTTTTTATATTAATTCATGGAATGGGCTCAGCCGCTAATGCGTGGAAACCGCTGCTTCCTGAATTGGAAAGTTTTGGCTCCACATTATTAATTGACCTGCCAGGTCATGGAGGTAATCCATTAGATCCAGAAATAGAGATGGACCCAGCTTCATTAGCTCTAGCAATTGCTAAATTGTTGATGCAACTTGATTTACCACCCGTGCATCTGATTGGAAATTCACTTGGCGGTTGGATCTCACTTGAATTAGCCGCTGCAAAACCAGATTTGATTGCATCGGTAACTGGATTAGCTCCCGCAGGACTTTGGTTGACACCATTCTTGCATCGAGTTCCAGGAAGTGATTTAAGTAAACGAATGGCAAAAGTCTCAAGTGGAATTGCACCAACTGCACTAAAAAATTTGGCGGCGAAACGTTTAGGATTTTCGCGAATTACCCCGAAATGGGAAGAGATGGATTACCAAACACTTTTGGATGCCGTGACAGCAATGTCTGTATCTGATGGTTATTACCCAGCATGGGATGCAACTTTAAATCGTAGGTTTGACTCAACAATTTCAGATCAGATCCCAACATCTATTGTTTTTGGCGATAGTGATTATGTACTTCCGGCGCGAACCTGTCAGGAACGCTCATTAGCTCCAGCACATGCAAAATGGATTGTGCTCGAAAAAGTTGGACATGCTCCAATGTGGGATGAGCCAAGTAAGGTAATGAAGATAATTACTGAAACAGTTAGTTTAGTTAAATGAATCCAGTTTTATATGTCTGGAAAACCTCAAGCCGATCCTTGCCGTGGGTTCTGATTCAAATGGCAATTAATCCATTTCAATTTAGAAGATTCCCAGGAGTTACTTTTGCAAAATCACTTGGCACGGGTCGAGGCATAAGTTTCACACCAACTGATGCAGATTTAAATCAATGGAGTGCACTATTAGTTTTTTCTGATGAAAACTCAGCTACTAATTTTGATAACTCAAAATATGTTAAAAGGTGGAATCGTCATTCAACTGAGCAATTGCGGGTAATTTTGCAACCGATTTCTTCCCATGGCCTATGGGCGAAAAGTAAACCATTTGGCGAGCCAACTCCAATCAAATGGGAAGGCAAAGTTGCAGCAATTACTAGGGCACGAATTAAATGGTGGATGAATCTTCAGTTTTGGCGTGCAGTTCCTCCGGTAACTCAGGATTTGCATAATCAACCGGGGTTGCTTGCAGCAATCGGAATTGGAGAGGCACCAATCGGCCTGCAAGGCACTTTTTCGATTTGGCAAGATGGCACGGCATTGCGGAGCTTTGCGTATGAGGGCAGTGCTCATAAGAGCGCCATTGCCAAAACCGCAGAGCTAAATTGGTATTCAGAAGAGCTTTTTGCACGATTTGGAGTTCGCGAGATCTCTGGCACGCTAAATGGGGTCGATTTCGCTAATTAAAATGAAGGCACTTTAAGGCAGAATACGCAGGTGGCAATCAGAAATTACATTCAACCACCGCGCAGGAGAACCGGGCCGACTTCTTTCCAATCTATTCTGGTCTGGTCGGCGCTTGCTATTGCGATATTAATCCAAATTTCTTATCCATTAGTAAATGGAAATGCCCTGCGGGTTATAACTTTCGCAACTGTCCTCTCGGCAAGTCTGGCAATGGCACTGCACGCACTTTTAACTTATGGTCGCAAATACGCCATTAATTATTTGTTAATCACCTTGTCTTTCGCATTTACCATTGAGCAAATTGGGCTTCACACCGGTTGGCCATTTGGTTATTACAAATATGACCAATCACTTGGTTTGGCTATCGCTGGGGTACCTCTCATAGTTCCATTTGCATGGTCGATGCTTGCTCATCCTTTACTGATTGCCGCTCGTAGAATTAATCCACGATGGAGTGCAGTTATCGGTGGATTTGGGCTAATGGCGTGGGACTTATTTTTAGATCCGCAGATGGTTAGAGATGGGAGATGGAGTTGGGTGAACCCAGATCCATACATCCCCTTTATGCCGGAAATCCCAGCATCAAACGCACTTGGTTGGTTCCTTTCCGGGATATTACTTATGGCCCTGCTCCACCTAGTACTTCCTCGTCAACGCAGGCGTGCTGGCTCGGAAACTACAGTTGCGGATATTTTCTTAACTTGGACTTGGATTTCTGGAATCATAGTTAATCTATTTTTCTTTTCACGTCCAGGGATTGCCTTTATTGGCGGAGTCGCACTTGGAATAATTGTCGTTCCATATTTGATTTCACAATGGTTTGCACGTCCTTGAACTTATTTATTCTAATTTTTTCAGTATTGCTGTTACTAAACAGTATCTACAATTACTTCTATTTGCGACCTGCTAGGCCTGGGCTTGTGGATTCGAAGATTGCCATTTTAATTCCAGCCAGGGATGAAGAAAATAACATTAGAAATTTACTCTCTGATCTAAGCGAACAGAGTTTATTGAGCGATTACACGGTCACAGTTCTCGATGACAATTCAACAGATTCAACTGCAGAATCAGTGCGGTCTTATGTTAATCAATACGACAAAATGGAAATTCTGGAGGGTAAGCCACTTCCATCTGAATGGCTTGGGAAAAATTATGCCTGCCACCAATTGGCTGTTGCAAAATCAGATGCAAAATTTTTAGTCTTTTTGGATGCCGATGTCAGAGTGACTCAAAATGCTATCGCTAGCGCTATTTCCGAACTGCAAATCAAGAATTTGGAGTTCATCTCCCCTTATCCCCGACAGATTGCTAAAAGTTGGAGTGAGTATTTAATTCAACCATTATTGCAATGGAGTTGGCTAAGTACGCTGCCAATTAAGTTGGCGCAAAAA
Organism: Actinomycetes bacterium; assembly: GCA_014190175.1. The sequence goes on from BJFZ01000005.1 coordinate 34,945, forward strand.
TCGAGTAGACCTTCTTTAACTGCTGCGAACGGTCAGTTTTTTGTGGTGCAAACTGCGGCATACATAGCTAGTGGTGGTCACAAAGCAATCAAAGGTGAAGTGATCGATGACATGGAGTTAGCAAAGTCATTGAAGCGTGCCGGCTTTAAAGGCGGAGTAAGCAATGGGTCAAATATTGCCTCCTGCCGTATGTATCAAAATTGGCCTCAACTTCGTAATGGTTATCAAAAATCACTTTGGCGGGCTTTCAACTCCATTCCAAATGCAATTGGTTTATCGATGCTACTTATTTTATTTTTTGTTTATCCATTTTTTGAAATGCTAAATGGTTCATTAATTGGTTTAATTTCTTATCTTTTGATTGTTTTATCCCGAATGATTGCCGCCAAACTCTCCCGTGGAAATTTACTTTCTTCATTCTTGCACCCAATCTCAATATTATTTCTCATATACATACTTACAACATCATGGATTCAACACTCTCGTGGAAACCTTTCCTGGAAAGGTAGAAAGATATGAGTGAACAAAGTGGTGAGATTGTTGTAATAGGTGCTGGCATTGGTGGTCTTGCTGCCGCTACCCGACTTGCTAAAGCTGGTTTTAAAGTTAGAATTTTTGAAGCCAGTTCACAACCAGGCGGAAAATGTCGAACCATAAATATTAATGGCTACTCTTTTGATACTGGGCCATCTTTGTTAACTCTGCCTGCTGTCTACCGTGACCTATTTTTGAAAAGTGGAAAGCATTTAGGCCAAGTCCTCAAAGTAACCCCCGTAGAACCAGCCTTTGATTATTTCTTTCCAGATGGAACCAGGCTCACTTTGCCCTCCTCATCTAGAGCTGAAACATCTACTGCAATTGAAAAATCATTTGGGATAAAAGCTGCTGTTGAATGGGAAGGCTTGATGAAGCGTGCCGAAAAAATGTGGGCAGTTTCGCGAGAGCCATTTGTTGAATCAGAGCTAGGAAGTATTACGTCATTAATTGCTAGGCCAAAAATTTTGGCCGATCTTTTTACCATCGCCCCATGGAGTTCATTGCGATCATTAGTTAATCGAAAAATTCGCGACCCTCATTTACGTACCTTGATTGATCGTTATGCGACTTATACCGGCTCTGACCCTCGTAAGGCCCCAGCAGTGCTTTTAACAATCCCATATGTAGAAATGGTTTTTGGGGCATGGCATATTGGTGGCGGAATTGGAAATTTAGGCATAGCACTTGCAGAGCGCGCTGAAAATTGTGGTGCGCTAATTGAATACAACTGTCCAGTTTCTCAAATATTAACTAGTGATGGGAAGGTGACTGGAGTTAAATTAAATGATGGTCGGATAACAGATTCACAGACCATAATAAGTAATGCAGATTCTGAATTAACATATGGAACTTTACTTGGTGATCTAGCAGTAGCACGCAAAGAAAAACGAAAGATTATGAAAAGTGAACCTTCGTTATCTGGTTTTTATTTAACAATTGGGCTTAAGGGTAAGCGATCAAATTTAAATCATCACACCATTTCTTTCCCAGAAAATTATGATGCTGAATTTGATGCAGTCTTTAAAGATTTTCAACCAGTTGCAGATCCAACACTTTACATCTGCTCCCCGCAAGATGAAGAAATGGTACCTAATAAAGATTTGGCAAACCATGAAAGTTTATTTGTCCTGGTAAATGCCCCAAGGCACAGCAAGAATGGCAATGGTTTTGATTGGAGTGCTCCAGGTGTTGCTAAAAAATATGCAGATCACCTAGTGGATCTTTTAGTTAGTAAAGGTTTTATAGAGCGCGAACGAATTGAAGTTCTTGAATATGGTTCACCGCTACAGATTGAAAATAACCACCTTGCACCTGGTGGTTCGATTTACGGCCGATCAAGTAATGGCGCTCGTGCAGCTTTTGGAAGAGCAAAAAATCGATCTCCGATTGATGGACTTTATCTAGTTGGAGGTTCCGCACACCCAGGTGGCGGATTACCCCTTGTTGGCTTAAGTGGTGAAATCGTTGCCGGAATTATTTCTCAACGATCTAAAGGAAATAACGGTCTTTGGGCTCGCTGATAATCAATTTTGGCTAATGCAGGTGATGTCGGCCCTGGAATATCTAAAATTAAAACTTCATCAAATAGATCAACATAGCCGGCTCTGAAAAGCGCGCATGACCGAACATGAACCGCATCTGCCTTTCCAACCGCAAGTCCAACGCTTTCATACGCAGCTGGATCAAATGATGGTGCGGGCTCAGTGCTCACTAAAATTATCAAACCACGTCCACAATCTATTGTTGCCCAATTACCAATTGAGACCTCTTGCCCATTCATGACAATTCCCTTGAGCAATATTGGCGTAGATCCCAAATTTAAAACTTTTCCAGATATCAACACTTGACTGGACCACCTTGGATCAAGGGAGGCGCCAATCGATAGGTTCACTTCACCGCCAACGCCCGCATCATTAGCATCCGCAACTGCTTTCACATCGACAACATTTGTGTAAACATTGAAATCTGGCCCAGCCTTTATTAGTTCTCCAATTAAAGTGGCATTATCACCGGCAGCTCCGCCTGGTGGTGCATCACTTGATTGCAATAAAATTGAAAATTTACTTCGCCCTAATTGATTACCTCTTCTAATCTTTTCAATGGCCTCGTCTGGTTTTACCAAATCCACTTCAAACTGCTCTTTAATCTCCCAAATTTTTTCGCTGATCTCTGTGGCAATTTTCAGTAGCTCTGGTTTTGCCAGAGTACCGGTAACTGTTACAGCGAAACCTAACTTTGGTACATCTATCCAAGGCTGAACTGGAAATAAAGAAATATCCATGACTCGATCAGATAAATAAGAATCAGCCAAATTTCGTACCTGTAACATCGGCTCAGATTTAATAATCTGGACTTCAGCTGGAATCAATAATGGAATTTTCGAGATTGCACTTTGAATCGGAGCGCCCCCTGCAAGTAGATTCAACAATAGTTTGGCGGCCTTTGCGCCGGTATCTGCTTGATCTATATGCGGATATGTTTGGTATCCAATCAATATGTCAGCATGTTCCATAATCTCACTACTTACATTTGCATGCAGGTCATGAGTTACTGCGATTGGAATCTCTTCCCCAATTAAAGCACGCACTCTGGCCACGATCTCTGCGTCTGCGTAATCATGAGTTTGAGTAATCAATGCGCCATGTAAATTTAAAATAACCCCATCCAGTGCTGGAAGAGAAACCAGCATTTCAAAAGCCGGTTGCAGTAATGCCCGGAAATCATCATCACCTAAGACTCCCCCAGACATTGCCCAAGCGCGCATGATTGGGATTACCTCGCATGATTGAGATCTAAGGTATGAAATAGCACCTGAAATCTCGGTATTGGAACCTTTAGATTTTAAATCTGCCTCTTGCCCATACCAGATTCCTTGCATCTTAAAATCTTCATAAGTGGCTTTTTTTGCCGAGAAAGTATTGGTTTCTTGGATCAAACTCAAAACCGCAATTTTAATACTCATTGTGCACTCGAATTTTGTAATCTTTGATATGAATACTTAATTACCTGAGCTAACGCTGCTAATTGAAATATCATCCAAATTAAAATACTGATGTTTTGCAAATCTAAGTTATGTATACCAAGTGCTAACGCGATAGCAATAAAAATCGCCCGCACCGGTCTTTCACAAATACTTACAACGCCAATCTCATTATTAACAAGAGATGAAAGCCTGGCTCTGGCATACTCTTGAGTTGCTGCTGCACACCAGGCTATTAATAGAGCCCAAGTTGGCACTCCAGCAAAGTAGGCGGTCAACACCCACAACGCTTCTACTATTCGATCTAAAGTTGAATCCCAAAGTGCACCCCACTTTGTGGCCCGATCCCTTGCAATTGCAACAGCCCCATCTAATCCATCGCTAATCACTGACAGCAAAATAAATAATGGAGCCCATAATGTATTTCTTTCAAGTAGAGCCATGCAGGCTAGTAAGAGCCCAATTAATGAAACTACATCTGCAGGGATTCGAAGTACCACGAAGGGTTTCGCTAGGTAAAAATTAATCAGCAAATATCCGCGGGCAATTCCGGTGGGCCCTTTTCCCTCTTGATAACCATGAAGAGAAGACCAACGTTCTAAGTATTCTCTATTGTTCATTTTTTATTTACCTAAATCTAAATTCTGGCAAACTTTCACCGTTGCCTCTGCAGTATTCATTGTATAAAAATGCAATGACTTACAACTGAGTGCCAATAGTTGCGTGCATAGTTCAGCTGCAACTTCAACACCGAGTTCCCGCACCGCTTTTTCATCCTCTGCTACTGCTTCAAACCTTGCTCGAGTTTTAGCCGGGATCTGAGTTCCTGACAATTGGGCAAACTTTACAAGTTGCTTAACATTAGTAACTGGCATAACTCCTGGAATCAATTTTAATTTTGATCCAGCTTTTTCTAACTGATTCATCAATCTTTCCCAAGAAGATATTTCAAAAAAGAATTGTGAGATCGCAAAAGTTGCGCCAAATTCTTCTTTGCGAAGCAGTGTTTCTAGATCTAATTCAACATTTCCATTTGATGCAGGGTGAAGATCTGGAAATGCGGCTACCCCAACCCCTAACCCTTTCTCTACAGTTAGTTTTACAAGTTGGTCGGCATGATCAAACCCTCCGGGAGTTGCTACCCATGTCGCCAGTGGTCCCCCAACTGGATCTCCACGCAATGCCAATACCTCTTTAATGCCCGCTCTCTTATAGGAATCCAGCACCTCTGAAAGCTCTGATTGAGTTGAGCCGACACAAGTTAAATGAGCAACGCTATCGAGCCCAGTTCGCTGGCCAATTTCTTCAGTAATTCGAATGGTCCGTTCTCGGGTTGAGCCGCCTGCCCCATATGTAACCGAGACAAATTTTGGAGATAGCGATCGCAGTTGGGTTAACTCTCGCCATAAGCGCTCTTCACCTGGCTGGTCCTTAGGCGGAAAAAATTCAAAAGAGAGTTCGGTCAAGGGGTCCTGGTGAGCGTTATCCACGAGGTGCAGGGTAGCGTTGCCACGTGTTCTCTGCCCCCCGTTTAGAAATTGAAACCACCTTAAAAGATTTTCTCGAGCGGATAACCCGGGACTTATCGGAGATTTCCGCAGAACTAACTCCGGTCAGTGCTGAAATCACCAGATTTCTGGCAACGGGTAAAAGATTTCGTCCACTTTTCGCGTATGCCGGATACCTGGCCGCTGGTGGTCAAAATGATGGAGCGCAATTAAAAAATATGTTGAAAGCGGCAACCTCGCTCGAATTACTTCAGGCTTGCGCTCTTATCCATGATGACCTAATGGATGGCTCAGATATGCGACGTGGCGCACCTGCAGTTCATAGGTACTTTGAAAATTACCACCTCGAAAATTCCATGCGTGGTGACAAAACGCAATTTGGTTTATCTGCGGCGATCTTGCTTGGCGATTTTGCTTTGATCTGGGCTGACCAATTAATAAATGAATCTGGCTTATCTGATGAACAATTGCGCAGGTTGCTTCCACTAAATGACCTAATGCGCATTGAGTTAATTGCAGGGCAATATTTAGATGTTCGGGAAAGTGCGTTTACAACCTCTAGCGTAGAGCGAGCCTTAAAAGTAGCGCGTTACAAATCTGGAAAATATACAATCGAGCGGCCCCTACACTTCGGTTCTCTAATCGCTGGTTCTTCCGATGAGACTAATTCTGCACTCACTAAATTTGGGATTCCACTAGGTGAGGCATTCCAATTGCGCGATGATCTACTTGGAGTTTTTGGAGATCCGGAGACAACTGGGAAGCCAGCCGGTGATGACCTGCGGGAAGGAAAGCGAACAGTACTTACTGCTTTAGCTATAGAAAGCTTCTCTGCACAACAAGCGCAGACTTTTAATGCACATTTTGGCGCATTGAATATAACTACTGAGCAAATCTCAGAACTTCGAGATATAATTACAGAAGTTAGAGCGCCCGAAAAGGTAGAGGCTCTCATTGAAGATTTAACCGCTAGCGCCTTGCGAGCACTTAAATCTGAACAAATAGCTGAAAATTCCAAACCGTATCTAAATGAATTAGCCCTAATGGCTACAAAACGCAAGATCTAGCATGAGGAGTTACGAGTAATGCGTACCGTTAAAGGGCCGACTGAAAATGTAGTAATAGTTGGAGCTGGACTTGCTGGGTTGAGTGCAGCCTTGCGACTTGCCGGCGCTGGAAGATCAGTAACCGTAATCGAACGTGAATCAGTTCCAGGTGGTCGAAGTGGATTGCTACAAAAAGAAGGCTACAACTTTGATACTGGCCCAACAGTTTTGACCATGCCTTCGTTGATCGAAGATGCATTTAATAGTGTTGGTGAAGAGATGAAAGATTGGTTGGATTTAATTCCGCTCCGTCCCCTGTACCGCGCTTTTTACCATGATGGATCACAACTTGACGTATACCCAGATACAAAAGAAATGGAAGCAGAGATTGCAAAGGTAATTGGACCTGAAGAAGCAATCGGCTATCGAAACTATGTAGAATTTGTTACTAAATTATATAAATATGAAATCAATGATTTTATTGATCGTAATATTGATTCTCCGTTTGGTTTGTTGACACCAAATCTGGCTAGATTAATCGCTATTGGTGGCTTTCGTAAACTATCTCCCAAAGTTTCACAGTTTCTCAAAGACCCTCGGACTCAAAAGGTTTACTCCTTTCAAGCCATGTATGCCGGGGTAAGTCCTCAACAAGCCTTAGCCATTTACGCAGTAATCGCTTACATGGATTCGGTAAATGGAGTTTTCTTCCCTCGTGGTGGAATGCACGCAGTCCCGCGAGCATTAGCCGCAGCTGCTGAGAAACATGGAGTCAAATTTAAGTACTCAACAACAGCGGCCACTATTGAAAAAAGCAATGGCCGCGCTACGGCTGTCATAACTACAGATGGCGAAAGAATCCCATGTGATGCCCTGATCTTAAATCCAGATTTACCTGTTGCTTGGAAGGAATTAATTGGTAAAGAGCCTTGGTCGATAAAGCGGCTAAATTACTCTCCTTCCTGTGTCACTATGTTGGTTGGATCAAAAAAATCTTATGACCATATTGCTCATCACAATATTCATTTTGGCCGTTCATGGGATGGGGTTTTCGATGAGCTAATCAATAAAAAAACTTTAATGACTGACCCATCTATTTTGGTAACAGTTCCGTCACTCGACGATAAATCTTTAACGCCTCCTGGAAAAGAGTCTTACTATGTGCTTTTCCCAACCCCAAATCTTGATGCTGACATTGATTGGAAAGTAACCGGACCGAAGTACAGAGACCAGATGGTAAAAACATTAGAACAAAGAGGCTATACAGATTTCGGTAATTCAATTGAAGTCGAACATCTAACGACACCGCTAGATTGGGAAGCCCAAGGAATGGAGCGAGGTGCACCATTTGCTAGCGCACATACTTTTTTCCAGACTGGTCCATTCAGGCCAAGAAATCTGGCTGCCGGATTTGAAAATATTGTTTTTGCTGGCTCTGGAACTCAACCTGGAGTTGGCGTACCAATGGTTTTAATCTCTGGAAGGTTAGCTGCTGAGCGGATTATCGGGAAAAAATAATGGATGAGCTAACAGCTGCTGGCATTCATCGCCCAGGTCTGCGTGAATCCTATGCAGAGTGCAAAAGATTAAACTCACTTCACGGAAAAACTTATTTCTTAGCGACTTTACTTCTTCCAAAAGCTAAGCGTCCTTTTGTTCACGCTCTCTATGGATTTGCTCGGTATGCCGATGAGATCGTTGATGATCTGAATTCAACACTAAGTGAGGTGGAAAAAGCTCTCGCATTGAAAAAGTGGAGTGAGGAAATATTAAGAGATCTAACAACTGGGAAAAGTGAAGATCTGATCGGAGCAGCACTGATAGACACAGTAACTCGATTTAATATTCCAACAAAATACTTTGAAGCATTTTTACACTCGATGAAAATGGATTTATCGATCACGGAATACCAAGATTATGAAGCTCTGCTGGAGTACGTCTACGGTTCGGCAGCTGTAATCGGCTTGCAGATGGTTCCGATTCTTGGACCACTATCCCCTGGCGCTTATGAATGTGCCGAAAAGTTGGGAATCGCATTTCAATTAGCTAACTTCATTCGAGATGTGGGCGAAGATCTCGATCGAGGCCGGGTTTATCTCCCCCTTGATGAATTGGCTACATTCGGCATAACCCGATCAGATTTAGAGAAACGAATCCTTACTCCAGAGATTGTCGACGCCTTGAAATTCAACATTGAACGGGTACGTAGATTGCAACGAGAAGCTGCTCCAGGAATTGCGATGTTAGAAAAAAGCAGCAGAGCTTGTATCGAGGCCGCTAGTGAGTTGTACTGTGGAATCGTTGATGAAGTTGAAGCTATTGATTACCAAATTTTTACGAAGCGAGCAAAAACTTCGACTTGGCGCAGAATTAAAGTTGCTTTACCAGCATGGTTACGCGCGGTTCGCGCTCGAACCTTTGCCTAAATTAATCCAAAGAGATAAAACCGACAGAATTAGTGCAAATCCAAAGAAGACATCTTCTGCTGGTGCTGAGAAAAATCGTATGCCCGTAATTACGTCAGGGTCATACATAACGATATTTCGTGATGTTAACCACCAATTAGTAAGAAATTGAAAAGGCAAAATTATTGCGTAAGAAGTCCAAAAGGCTGCTCTTTTAAGCAGCACGGTTTTTATCACAAATAGATCTAATGTCACTGCAATAAGGACCGCTAATATGGAAATTTGAGTGTAGGTCATTTCTCGTCACCAATAATCCAATGCTTTTTAACATTTCGCACCGCTTCAATAGTCATGATCGCTGCAAGAGGAATCACTATGAAAAATAAGTACTCTTCTAGTGGAATATTTAGTGGACCGAATAGACCGATTATTTGTTGCTTATCAAAATACCAATGTTTATTTGCAATTGCGTACGCGTCCCAAAGTAGGAAACAGAGCGCCACCGGAGCGATTGCCATCATCGCTCTTCTGATGCGCCGTAATACGCGCACCTTTAATGCAATTTCCAGCCAGAAAGATCCGGTAATGGTAAAGGCCAACATGGCAATATAGGAAAGATTGGAGAAATGGTTCACATATAGGATTTTCGCAGATCAAAATCGTTTACGCCACTGATAAGGTTTACAACACACGGGAGCCGTTAAGGCTGAGAGGGTGAAAATCTCACTGACCGTCGAACCAGTCCGGTAATGCGGATTGGAAGGAGGATAAATGTTTACTTTATTCACTGCTTGGGGATACGAAGTATCACTTCTTGAATTCACGGCTGCGATAGTTTCATTAATTGGCGTCTATCTTGGAACGACTGGCAAACAGATAACTTGGCCATGGTGGATTGCTAGCTCAATTTTGTATGCAATCTGGTTTTATCAAGCTAAGTATTACGCAAGTTTTGCAACTCAATTCATTTTTATTGGATTTGGAATTTGGGGTTGGTTTGGTTGGGGTAAAAAAGGCGCGCAACCATCCAACATGTCCTTTAAGAGTAAATGGATCTCGCTTGGACTCTTTAGCGTGACCTGGATTGCTTTTGCTCCATACTTGAAATCTGTAGGTGCAGTTTCGATTTGGAGCGACACATTTGGACTGCTTGGAAGTGCTGCTGCGCAAATTTTGATGGTCCGTCAAAAGTGGGAAAGTTGGGTCTTGTGGTTTGCAGTTGATGTAGTCCTAACAGTTCAATATGCACGTGGAGGTTATTACTTCACGTCATTGGTTTATGCAGTATTTACCGTAATGGCAATTCTTGGCTGGATCCGTTGGTTAAAGATGCACAAACAATTTAAAAGAGATTTGATCGTTGATTAATTTTCCAGATTCGGAATTTGAACCAATTGTTTCTGCGATTGCGGAAATCTCCGCAAATAAAGCTGGGCCGATATTGATCGCAATCGACGGTCCCGCTGGTTCTGGGAAAACTTCTTTAGCAAATCAGCTCTCCAATAAGTTGAACTCGGTTACCACAATTCATATGGATGATCTTTATAACGGTTGGGAGGATGCCCTTACAGCCACGCTGACTCAGCATTTGGAAGAATGGATTATCGATCCGTTTGGTAAGCACCAAAGTGCTCACTATCAAAAATTTAATTGGTCAACCGGTGAATATGGTCTGGCGGTTGAAGTAAGAGATATCGAGCTTTTAATTTTGGAGGGCGTTGGTGCGGCCCAAGAGATAATTCGCCAGAAAGCAGATCTGACCATCTGGATTGAAGTTGGTCCACAAATAGGGCTAGCTAGGGTCCTAAACCGAGATGGTGACCAGTTGCTGCCATATATGTTGAAGTGGCAGGAGCGCGAAAAGGCGCATTTCTTAAAGGATAAAACCAAAGAAAATTGTCAGATTTTTATTGACGGCAGCAATACTCAAATTATGTAGGGCAAGGCTCCGAAGTTAAACCACTCAAGTTGTTTACACTCACGATGTGTCTGATTTGCGTGGTGAGTTAATAGATGGCCGCTACCAAATTGGAGCGGTAATCGCCAGCGGTGGCATGGCTACCGTTTACTCGGCAATCGACACCAGACTAGATCGCCCGGTCGCTGTAAAAATCATGCACGCCCATCTTGCCCAAGATGAAGATTTTGTGGCCCGATTTATTCGAGAAGCTAAAGCAGCTGCCGCTATTTCTCACCCGAATTTAATTTCAGTTCATGATCAAGGATGGAACACCGGCGGAACCCCAGCTGTCTTTTTAGTTATGGAACTTGTCAGCGGAAGCACTTTGCGCGATCTCATAAATCAAAAAGGTCGATTAGCTCCTGAGGAAGTACTGCCAATTTTAAATGAGGTATTAAGTGCTCTTGCGGTTGCTCACAAAGCAGGAATTGTGCACCGCGATTTAAAACCTGAAAATATTATGATCTCTACAGAAGGAAAAATTAAAGTTGGAGATTTTGGTTTAGCTAGAGCAATGTCAGCTGGGCAAACTTTAACAGTCGATGCAAGTGTCTTACTTGGAACTGTTGCATATTTAGCCCCTGAGCAAGTTCAACGTGGAATTGCTGATGCGCGAAGCGATATCTACTCACTAGGTGTCGTGACCTTCGAATCTCTAACTGGTAAAAAACCTTATGAAGGCGAATCCCCAATACATATTGCATATCAACATGTTAATGATCGAATTCCGGCCCCTTCAACTGTTGTCACAACATTGCCAAAAGAGGTGGATGAGTTAGTAATCCGAGCAACTTCTCCAGATCCAGATTTACGACCGGCGAATGCCCAAGAATTATTGGAGTTAGTGCGTCTGGCGCAGATTGCGATTGATCCAGCAAATAGACAGCTCTCGTTGCCACTTGGACTTCCACCAATGCCTGTGCCAATCAAAAAAGAGCCGCGGTCAAAAGTTAAAAAGATAAAAGAGATTTCCAAAAAAATAGATACTGCTCCTGTTATCCAAAACAAATATTCAGATACAGGTGAAATTCGCCGGCAAACGTCAAAACGTGTAAAACGAAATCGGATTATTGCTATTTCACTAGCAATTGCATTACTGCTAAGTGCCGGAGCGACTTGGTATAACTATTTTGGTCCGGGCGCTAAAGTATCGATTCCTTCAATTGTGGGCATGAAAAGCAGTGAAGCCAAAAACACTTTGACGCAAGCAAATTTAAATTTGAAAATTACCAAAGAGATTTTCAGCGAAGAGATTGGCAAAGGCCGAGTTATTGAGATGAATCCATCAGCAGGAGAAAAGATTGCAGCGGATGGATTAATTAAGGTAACTATCTCTAAAGGTCCCGAACGGTATCTGGTACCTAAACTCTCAGGATTATCTCTTGCTGACGCTGGTGCTTTGCTGACCAAATCAAAACTTGTGATTGGAAGTACAAATTACGTTTTTAATGACAAAGTTGAGAAAGATTTAATTATTGGCTCCTCCCCTACCTTCGGGGAGATGCTTAAGAAGAATTCACCAGTAAATCTTTTAATTAGTAAAGGTTCTGATTTGCTAGATGTAGGGGCATATGCTGGAAAAAGTTCTGATCAAGCATTGACTGAATTAAATGATGCTGGGTTTGATGTCACTGTTAAAGAAAAATTTAGTGAAACTGTAAAGGCCGGAGATGTGATCTCGCGTGACCCACAGGAATTAAAAATGGCTCGTGGATCAAAAATTACTTTAACTGTTTCCAAAGGGCCAGAGTTTGTCCTCATACCTGCTGGCTTATTAAAAACTGACCAGCAATCAGCCGCTAAGAAATTAGAGAATGCTGGATTTGTCGTTAAAGCGGTGGTGCCAAGCAAAAAGATCGCCGGAAAGGTCCCGAAGGTCTTCCGAGTTACACCGGTGCAGGGAAGCAAAGCCAAACGCGGTTCAACTGTATTAATTGAACTCAAATAATCTGGCTTAACCGCCTAGGCTTATCGTTATGCCCACTCCTAAAACACCTAAAACAGCTACAGCATCCGGAATCGGCCCACGCATTGGCGCGCATGTTCCTACCTCTGGGGGGCTGGCAAAACGGGCCCTTGGATACGCCAAAACAATTGAGGCTGAAAGTATTCAGATCTTCGCCTCAAGTCCTCGCGCTTGGGCAATGCCAACTCCAGATCCAGCAGCAGATTTAGCTTTTCGTAACGGTGCCGCCGATATGGATATCACCACATATATCCACGCCTCGTTTTTAATTAACCTTGGCTCTCCCACTGTTGCCACATATGAAAACTCGTTAGCCGCAACAGAGTATTCGTTGAAACGTGGCGGAGATCTTGGAGCGCTTGGTGTGGTTATTCATACTGGCTCTGCTGTTAATGAAGATTATGTAGAAAAATCTTGGAAGCAGATTCACGATGGCATGATGCCAATTTTAGAAAATCTCCCTGATGACGCTCCATTTTTATTACTAGAACCAACTGCCGGACAAGGGCAATCACTCGTCAAAAAAATAAATGAAGTAGAAAAATATTTAGTTGCACTTGAATATCACCCTAAAGTTGGAATCTGTCTTGATACCTGCCATGTCTTTGCTGCTGGACATGACATCTCTAAAAAAGGCGGAATGAACGAAACTCTTGATTTGTTAATTTCGGTAGCAACTGCGGATCGAATTAAATTAGTTCATGCAAATGATTCGATGGATGTTTGTGGCGCACTTAAAGATCGTCATCAATCCATTGGTCAAGGTCATATCGGAACTGAACCATTCCGCGAGTTAATGCAACATCCAGCGATGCAAAACGTTCCATTAATCCTGGAAACCCCTGGCGCCGAACCAGAGCACAGTGCAGAGGTGCAAATCTTAAAAAAGTTACGCACCAAAAAATGAGTGATCGAAAAAGAATTTGGGCAGTAATTGGTTTGATATCCGTAACCGCGGTCTGGGGTGCAGCGTTTGTACTAATGAAGGATGCGCTTGAGCGTCAGCCGGTAAATGATTTTCTAGCCACTAGATTTGCGATTGCAACTTTAATCCTTATTGCAATTAGACCTAAAGTACTTAAAGAGATTAATTTAAAAATGTTGAAGGTTGCAGTTCCACTTGGGGTGCTTCTTGGTCTTGGTTACATCACACAATCAACAGGACTTACTCATTCGACTGCTGCAATAACCGGATTCGTAACTGGGTTATATGTAATTTTTACACCACTTCTTAGTGCAGTTTTCTTAAAAAAAGTAGTTACCAAAATTGAATGGGCGGCAGTCTTGCTAGCAACCATTGGACTGGGCTTACTTTCACTTCGTGGATGGGCAATTGGTTTTGGTGAGTTCCTGACATTGCTTTGTGCGCTCTTTTTCGCCCTTCACATTATTGGACTCGGAGAATGGTCATCACGCTTTGCAACTTACCCGTTGACAGTTGTACAACTTGGCACAGTAACGGTCTTTACTGGCATCACTGGATTCTCAAATGGCTATTTCGCTCCACCAGATTCGGAAGTTTGGAAAGCGATTTTGATAACGGCTTTATTTGCAACCTCTGCTGGCTTTTTGATTCAAACTTGGGCCCAAGCGCATATGGACGCTACAACAGTGGCGGTAATTCTTACTCTTGAAGTGGTTTTCGCTGCACTTGTTGCCGTGATTGCTGGCCAGGAAGTTCTTACGGCTAGAACTCTTGCTGGTGGATCTTTGATTGTTTTCGCAATGATTGCCATGCAGGTTAACCCGAAGTACTATCTTTCTAGGTTTACTCGTAAATAAATCGAAATAGGAGTACATCATGAATAACAAATTAACCAAGCTTGCTCGGGAGTACTGGACTGCTGAAGAGAGTCGAGATATCAAAGCAATTTTGTCCTTCTTCTCGGAAGATGCAAGATGGACCGGGCCAGATGGAGTAACTCTTGTCGGACATGATCAAATTCGAACCTTTTATGAAAATAGCGCAGCCGCATATCCTGGATTGTCAGTAGAAGTGATGCGCTCATATGGTGACAAACACGAAGGAACGGTGGAATGGTGCGCTAAATTAACAGCACCAGATGGGCGAATTCTGGATCTAAGCGGCGTGAATATTATGAAAAGAAAGAAAAATAAATTTACCCACTTGACTGCATATTTTAATTTAGGCGCTTTCTAATCTAAAGGAGATCCCAATTATGAGTGGAAAAAGAACTGCGATCGTAACTGGTGGAGCATCCGGAATTGGTGCAGCTTGTGTACGCAGGTTTCTTAAAGATGGGATCTCTGTAGTAGCGCTAGATTTAAATGAAAGTTTATTGAAAAAAATGCAGAGTGGCCTCAATAATCCCAACCTTCATATAGTCGCCGGAGATGTTTGTGATGAAACCGTTCGCGGCAAAGCAATTGATTTGGCAGTGAATAAAGGTGGTTCGCTAGATATATTGGTAAATAATGCAGCGGTCTTTTTACTCTCTGGCATCGATGCCACTCGCGATCAATGGCAAAAGACTTTTGAGGTAAACCTTTTAGCAGGGGCTAATTTAGTAACCCAATCACTTAGCCAACTCCGCAAGAGTTCTAACCCAGCGATCGTAAATATCACCAGCATCTCTGCGCATCGCGCACAAACTGGTAGGTGGACATACAACGCAATGAAGGGCGCACTTCTTGAATTAACTAAGTGCCAAGCATTAGATCTTTCCAAAGATCGCATCCGGGTTAACTCGGTAAGTCCTGGATGGATTTGGACCGAGACTCTTGATGAAGCTGCTGGCAATGATCGTAAAAAGTGGGAACCAGTTTGGGGTCTTTACTCGATGATGAATCGTTGCGGTGAGCCTGATGAGGTTGCTGCAGCTGTTGCATGGTTAGCCAGTCCTGATGCAAGTTTTGTGACCGGAGCAGATCTCGCCGTAGATGGTGGTTACTTGGCATTGAGTCCAGAAGCCACAGATACCCTAGATTTACAGAGAGGTTAATTCAATGAAATGCATCGATTCGCATATGCATCTGTGGGATTTAAATGTAGGTACTTACCCATGGCTAACTGATCCAGAAGATCGAGAAGCGGCTTTTGGAAATTTAAAGAATTTAGCAGTTAATTATCTCTTGCCCGAGTATCGCAAAGATACCGCGACAATCGAACTTGCTGGTCTGGTGCATGTTGAAGCAGCGTGGGATCCAACTAACCCCGTCGGTGAAAGTAAATGGCTGGCAAAAACACTTGCTGGTTTTGAAACTCCGTTCGCGATTGTTGCTGGTGGTAATTTACTAAAAGCTGATTTTCCAGAGTTACTAGCGGCGCATCGCGAAGCCAGTGATCGTGTAATGGGCGTAAGACAGATCCTTAATTACCACTCCGATCCAGAGTACACATTTACCGATAGTCCAGAGATCATGCATGACAAAACCTGGCGGAAGAACTTTGCTCATCTTGGTGACCAAGGAATGATCTTTGATCTGCAAATTTTCCCTGATCAATCAGCAGGAGCGGCAGGATTGGCCCAAGAATTTCCGCAAACCAAGATGGTTATCAACCATTTCATCATGCCACTTAAATGGGATCGGGCCGGAATTGCTGATTGGAAAATTGAATTAGCGAAATTAGCCGCGCATCAAAACATCGCAATTAAATTAAGTGGTCTTTATATGTATCACCGCAATTGGCCGAACGATGCGATGGATACTTTGATCGACACTGCGCTGGAATTATTCACACCAGATCGGGTTATGTGGGGAAGCAATTTTCCAGTAGATCGCCAATTTGTTTCGTTGGAAAAATTGGCGATCGACTTTGAAACTAGCCTTGCTCGTCATGCTTTAGCTACTCGCGAAGCAGTTATGTGGAAAACCGCAAACAGTTGGTACCGCTTAGGCGCTAGCTAATTTTGCCTAATTAGTGAGTTAAATGGCGCCTTCGTGTTTTAGTAACCACTCTTTTTTGGAGATTCCATAGCCATAATTTCCGAGTGCGCCACCTGTTTTAACAATTCGATGACAAGGCACAATTGGAGCAACCGCATTGCGTCCACATGCGGTACCTGCCGCACGAACGGCCGCTGGCGACCCAGAACGTTGGGCTAAATCTGCATAAGAGATTACTTTTCCACTTTTTATCTTACGCATTGCTTTCCACGCTGCTTGTGAAAAATGAGATCCCGGCTGACGCACCTCTATTGCGTTTAACGCATCTAATTCACCATCAAAATAGGCGCTAATTAAATCTGCAACTTTGCCAACAGCTTTAGAACTCTTGATTTCTCTTTCTTTGTCCTCTTTTGATAACTTCAATAACAATTCAGATAATGTGCTAAATCCAGCAGCTAAGACAAGATCATTATCTGCAATCCAGACCAACGTACCTATTGGTGACTTGATCGAGGAAGTTGATAACACTGCAAAAGGCTAGCGATCACGCAGCATTTCGGCAACGAGGAAAGCAAGCTCAAGTGATTGAGTGTGGTTCAAACGTGGGTCACAAGCAGTTTCATATCGAGAAGAAAGATCATCATGTGAGATTTGCTCTCCCCCACCGACGCACTCAGTTACATCATCGCCGGTTAACTCAATATGAATGCCACCCGGATGAGTTCCTAGTTTTTTATGAACTTCAAAGAATCCACGAACCTCATCCAATACATCATCAAATTTTCTGGTCTTGTAACCACTTGGAGCCTCATAAGTATTTCCATGCATTGGGTCGCAAACCCACAAAACTTTTGCTCCGGACTTTGTTACACCATCAACTAATTTAGGAAGTGCTTCACGAACAACTCCAGCACCCATACGAGTGATGAAGGTCAACCTGCCAGGTTCACGATTAGGATCTAGCTTCTCAATTAAAGCCAGAACTTCATCAACTTGGGTTTTAGGTCCAAGTTTTACACCTATTGGATTGCGAATTTTGGAACAGAAATCAACATGTGCTCCATCAATTTTGCGAGTACGTTCCCCGATCCAAACAAAGTGCGCTGAAACATCGTATGGCTCCTGAGTACGTGAATCGATCCGAGTTAGTGCACGTTCGTACTCGAGGATTAACGCTTCATGACTTGAATAAAGATCAACACTTCTAAATGCATCTGGATCAACGCCAGCTGAATGCATAAATGCCAGCGCTCTGCCGATCTCATTTGCCATCTGCTCGTAACGTTCACCAACTGCTGAGTCGCGGATGAATCCTTTGTTCCATTCATGCACTCGTCGCAGATCAGCAAAACCACCATGAGTAAAAGCGCGAACTAAGTTAAGTGTAGAAACTGAAGTTTGATAAACGCGAACTAACCTTTGTGGATCTGGAGTACGAGATTCAAGGGTGAACTCCAAATCATTTACCGCATCTCCACGATAAGCCGGAAGAGTTACATCTCCACGTGTTTCATTGTCGTTACTGCGCGGCTTGGCAAACTGTCCAGCCATACGACCAACTTTTAATACTGGCAAACTCGCGCCGTATTGTAAAACCGCAGCCATTTGCAAAATAGTTTTCATCCGGTTTCGAATTGAATCAGCAGTGGCACCGGCAAAAGTTTCAGCACAATCCCCACCTTGCAACCAAAATGCGCGACCCTCTGCAGCTTCGGCAATCTTCTCTTTTAACGTGTCGCACTCTCCAGCAAATACAAGTGGTGGAAAAGTGCGTAACTGTTCAACCGCTTTTGCTAGCGCATCTTTATCTGGCCAATTTGGTTGTTGTGCAGCCACTAGCCCAGGAGTAAATAGCGCATCAATTTGAGATGATTGAGTGGAATTCGGGTTCACGCTCATAAGCCTAGAGATCCTTTGCTGTTGGGGGCGGGGTAATTAAATCTGATCTATCCGAAGAAGATTTCCGCTTCGGCGTAGAGAGCTGGGTCTACAACTTTGAGTTTTTCAGTTGCCGTTGAGAGCAAAACCCGTTCGATCTGTGTCCCATGCAGAGCCACCATTTTGCCAAAATCACCCTCATGGACAGCGGTAATTGCATGTAAACCAAAACGAGTGGCTAGGACGCGATCAAATGCAGTTGGTGTGCCGCCACGTTGAATATGTCCCAATACCGAGGTGCGTGCTTCCTTACCAGTGCGTCTTTCAATCTCTTGAGCGAGCCATTCACCAATTCCGGAAAGTTTCACATGTCCAAAAGAGTCCAGGGTCGCATCTTTAGTAATCATGTCGCCATCTTGAGGGACGGCACCTTCGGCGATAACAATAATTGGTGCGTAATTTGTTTGGTAACGAGCTTCAACATATGCGCAAACTTTTTCAATTGAAAATGGAATCTCTGGAATTAGGATGCAAGTTGCTCCACCTGCTAACCCTGCGTGTAAAGCAATCCAACCTGCATGCCGACCCATAACTTCAACAATCAAAGTCCGGTGATGAGATTCGGCTGTTGTGTGTAGACGATCAATCGCTTCAACGGCAATATTTACAGCAGTATCAAATCCAAATGTGTAATCCGTGTTGTTTAAATCATTGTCAATTGTTTTTGGAACGCCAACAACATTTACACCAAGTGAATGTAGCTTTGTGGCAACTCCTAAGGTGTCTTCCCCGCCAATAGCAATAAGTGCATCCACACTTTGCTCGGCTAAATTTGCTTTAATCTTTTCAACACCACCGTCGATCTTGAAAGGATTAGTGCGTGAAGATCCCAAAATAGTTCCGCCACGTGGAAGTAATCCTCGGGTAGTTGAAACATCAAGCGGAATCGTTAAGCCCTCTAGCGGACCTTTCCAGCCATCTTTAAATCCAATAAATTCATAGCCATACTCTTTAACGCCTTTGCGCACCGCAGCCCGAATAACCGCATTTAACCCAGGGCAATCCCCACCCCCGGTTAATACACCTACTCGCATTGATGGCTCCTCATAAATGGAAATCTGCTCAAATTGTACCGCTCACAGGAAATATTCAATAAACTTGAATAAACGTGAATAAACTCCAATGAGTCATTCAATAAGGAGGAAAAATGCCAGCACCTTTACACCCACAAGCTGCAAAATTTCTGGCAGATCGTGCTGCATTAGGCCTACCAGTTGCTGGTGAAGTGCCTATCTCAACTTTGCGTAAAAATACCCACCTTTTTATTAATGATGGCGGACCCAGCGAAAGAGTTGCTGATACCCAATTAAAAACTATTCCAACTCCAACGGCAGATATTTCAGCATTAGTAATCACTCCTGAGGGACCCGAACCATTCCCGGTATTGCTGTTTTTCCATGGCGGTGGATGGGTTTTTAATTTCATTGAGATGTACCAAGCCCCACTAAGTGCAATAGCTAATAGAACAAAATCAGTAGTGATTGCCGTTAATTACCAAAAAGCCCCCGAGCACAAATTCCCGATTCCATTTGATGATTGCTGGGCAAGTGTTGAGTGGGTAATTGAAAATGCAAAAACTTTAAATATAGATCCTAAAAAAATTGCCGTTTCTGGAGATAGTGCCGGCGGAAATCTTGCCTCTGCAGTTGCACTTAAAGCACGAGATGAAAATATTGAACTTGCATACCAATTACTACTTTATCCTTGTAATCAAAGAGATACAGATACTGAATCGATGAATGATTATGCCGAAGGTTTTGGTCTCACTCGCGATCGGATGGTTTATCTCTGGGATCAGTATTTAAATGGTAATGCTGATGACAAAAATCCTTATGCAGTTCCACAAAGTGCACCAACCTTAAAAGGTTTAGCGCCAGCGATTGTAATTTTGGCACAATGTGATGTGCTTTACTCTGATGGAAAAAAGTACGCACAACGATTA
>BJFZ01000006.1 GCA_014190175.1 Actinomycetes bacterium
GATGCAACGGCATAAATTTCGCCAGTATTTGATTTAGAGATTGCCGGATAAAGTGCTTTCTTGGCGATCATTCCTGCGCCGATAAAACCCCAACGAAATTTTTCCATTCCCATATCCTAGTGAATTGCCACTAAAGTAAAAAGTTCGATTGTCCTATTTTGAAGGCAACAACCTGGCATCTCCCGTGTACGGCCAATCATGTAACAATTTAAATCCTTCTGCATATTGGGTAGATGCTTGTGCGCCGCGGAATCTTCCTTGAATCAACATATTTTCAGTAAATTCCGTACCAAATACATGCATCATCCAGGCAGCTTGGCTTTTGTGTGAGGAAAGCATCGCCGTCTTTGTCTCCATAACTCTGGTTACATCAACATAAAACTCTGGCTCGAAGTGATTACCTAATTCAGTATCCATTTCAAAAACGGTTGGTATGGCAGTTGGAGGAAAGTTTGTAACAACTAAGGGAACGCTGGCTGGAATTCGCGCATCACGTGCGATTGATCCAGCAAGTCGGTGATCGGGATGATGATCGAGAACGGAATGGATAAACATCACATCTGGACGTGCTTCACGGATTGCATCAATAAATCGCTCACGAGTTTCACGATTATCAGTGAGGAATTCATCATCAAAATCCATCCAAATCAAATGTGCATCGAGAATTGCAGCAGATGCCTTTGCTTCTTCATGTCGAGTTGCGGCAATCATCTCGCGCGTAATTAATGGATCTCCAGTACCAACATTTCCATTTGTGGCAACCGCGATAATGATTTCATCGCCACGTTCCTTACATAATGCCAAGGTGCCACCACACTGCCATTCCACATCATCTGGATGTGCAGCAATTGCTAAAATTCGCATCTATGGCACGACTACTTGAAGTTAGCAGCTGGTCGACCCTTAATCACTGCATCCCAATCGTTTCGTGATTGCCATGGAGTTTCATAAGTAGGGGAGTTGACGTAGCGATCTAAGGTGAATTTCAAAGTCGCGCCGCTATTTGGCCCAAGTTCGATTTTAAACCACTTGTCATTGATCGCAATATCTTCACTCTTGCCATCGCTTTGCGTAACAGTGACTTTAGTGAAGTTGTGCTCTCCAAATGTTCCAGCTTGCAACACCAAGTTGCGCGACGCATTTGCGCTGATATTTGCAACCTGCATTTCAACAGAGGTTGCACTTACCTTTTCAACAATCATTGCAACGTCATCAGGAAGTCCGGTGCGCTGCTTTTGGCCATCAAATGGACGCACCTTTCCATGTTGCAGGCCACCATGTGAAATATGCATTGGTCCACCAAAGATCATCTGCGCAAGTCCTTCAAAGTAAACCGGATTGAACTCTTGCCAAGCGTGAATTTGGTAACCATCAACACGAAGATCTAAACCAACTTCTACATCTGCAGTTGCCGGATCGTAATTATCCCAATCACGTGGAGTGCCAGTTTTTGAACGCATCTTCCGTAGTTGGTTATCAATCAAAGTTAAATTCATATCTAAAATTCTTTCTGGATAATCTGGAATCTCACCACGCATAAATTGGAACCAGGAGACGGTATTTGCGATGTAATGCTTGGTTGCATGTCCAGTTTTTCCATCAAGACCTGAAACACCTGGCGCGATAATCTCATTCCAATCAGAACCACGTGGCATCCGATCAATTCGAGCAAGATCTTCATCTGCCATCGAGGTTGTCCAGATGTAAATCATGTTCCGTGGATTAACCATCCGGAAGTCATCCCAGCCAGTGTCAAAATGTTTCATAGGAGATTTAGTAACTCCATCTACATCTTTACGAAGTGACCAGATGAAATCTTCTTGTGATCGAGCTAAATCAAGATTTTTCATATCTCCAGTGAGTAGAACCGCATTCATAGAAGCATTAGTTAGCGGCTCAATAAGGGTGGTGTAACCATGTGGCCAACGCCATCCGTAATATCCGCCCCACCATTTACCGTCGTTGTACTCACCAATTTTTCCAGTTAAGCCGACGTTGTCAGGCAAGATGCCATTATTTGCTTTAGCGCGATCATGCCAAACATTTAAATAATCGGTGACCCATTGCTTCAATGAATCATCATGTGAGTACATGTAACCATGAGTCATCAGAGTTGTAGCATTTAAATTAAGTGGAACATCTCCGCGGTTCATCCGCAGATTCATCTTCTCGAGAATTTCGGCATAAACAGCATCATCTGACCAATGACATCTCTTGTTAGCGAAGTCATGGCTCTTGAGATCCTCATAAGGAGCCAAGTAATCATCCAAAACGGTGCGATGGGTCTGCCAATCTTCATGAGTTACTTGCAGACGTGGTCCACGGCTACCATTTAGCGGAGAGCGAATAACTTTGTGCTCTGGATCGTAATTAGGTGCCTGCGGATCTTTGCCGTTGTACATATTTGCAAAACTTTGCGCACGTTGGCGGTCAACTAAACTCTCTGGCTTTGTTAAACCAAAGAAGTAGAAGTACAACATTCCTTCACCGTGATGCATCCAGTCGTAGTACCCATCAAATTCGCGGTGGATCTGACCATATTGCGTCCACTGCCAAGTGATCATGTCCCACATCTGGCGTGCTAATTCATAGATCCGTTCATTTCCACCAATTGAATAGAACAGTGCCAAGTTCATGAATGCTTCGTACGGATCATCAGATCCATCCATTGATCCCCATTGGTCGCGCCAAATCAAAGTGCCGTCAGGACGGCAGTAACGGGCAACAAATTCGACAGCAGCATCATTTAATTTTGCAATGATTTCGCGCTCTTGTTTGGCCCACTTTGGGTTGGAGTGAGGTGCAGATACTTTGACAGATGCGATTTTCTTGGATGAATTGGACATATAGCGATAGTAGCCGCACAGGCAGAGGATTAAAAGGGTTAAGTAAAGATTAAATTAAAATCAAGGGTGGTTTTGAATTGCAGAAAGCAAGACTAAAAGACCAAGCACAATCATTACGAGCCCACCTGCGGTACGCAAAAGAACAATCCGGCGCACCTCAGTGGCCAACCAAATCCGTGCAGTTCCCGCAAGCAGACCCCAAGTACCGTCACAAACAAGTGCTAACAATGAAAAAATTACACCTAGCAAAATTAATTGAAAAACTACACTGCCGCGATCGCGGTCAATAAATTGTGGAGCGACAGCGGCGCAAAAAACTATTCCTTTAGGATTTAAAATTCCAACTACAAATCCATCCTTGATTGTTCGAAGCGCACTTGGTGTGGCCGTTTCGCCTTGCTCAAGCATTTGGGTTGAGTGCTCAGCTCGTTTGCGAAGAGCATCGATGCCTAAATAAATTAAATAGAGCCCGCCGCCCCACTGCACTACAGCGTATGCAATTGCAGATTTTTGAATTATTGGCCCGATTCCAACAGCTACCAAAATCGATAGGACTAGAAAACCAGAAGCGTTACCAATGACGGTAATTACGGCAACTTTTCTGCCCCAAGCGATCGCCCGGGCAATAGTGAAAAGTACTGATGGGCCTGGTGCCAAAATGATTGCTACAGCCGCAATAAAATATTCCGGAAGCTTGGTTGGAATCACCAAATTCATGCGCTAAAAGTACCGTAGAAAGCAACAAAGCGGGCGCCTCCAATTTCTGGAAGCACCCGCTCTTACGGTTAATTTATTAACTTACCTTTTGCTCAATGAATGCAGCACTCGGTAACCAACAATTGCAACCACTGTTGCGTTGATGATTCCGTTAAATGTGAAATCGCCACTTGTCCATGAGATGTCAGCGATTCCGATAACAAGAGCAGATGCCACGATGATCAAGTTGCTGGAGTTAGAAAAATCAACTTTTGATTCAATCCAGATTCGAGCACCAAGTACACCGATCATTCCGAATAGTGCAACGCCAGCTCCACCAAGTGCACCGGTAGGAGTAGCGCTTAGTACTGCACCGAATTTAGGTGAGAGTGAAAGCAACACAGCACCAACACCGGCGATCCAGTAAGCAGCGGTTGAGTAAACCTTGGTAGCAGCCATTACGCCAATGTTTTCAGCATATGTGGTTGTACCAGAACCGCCACCAGCACCAGCGAGTGTTGTTGCAAGACCATCTGCAAGAAGTGCGTTTCCAATTTCATCATCAAGATTTTTTCCAGTAATTGCAGCAACCGCTTTAACGTGTCCAACGTTTTCAGCGATCAGTACAAGAACTACTGGGAGGAACAAGATAATGGCATTGCCATTAAATGTCGGCGTGGTAAATGTTGGAAGTGCGACCCATTTTGCACCTTTGATTCCATCGGTCTTTACATCGCCCATTCCGAGTGCAACCGCATAACCAATCACAATTCCAACGAAGATAGAGATGCGACCAAGGAATCCATGACTAATGGCTGCGATAAGTGCAATTGCGGCCAAAGTAATAATTCCTACTAGTGGACCTGCAGCAAGATTATTTTTCGCAGCACCTGCCAAGTTAAGACCAATCACCATAACGATCGCTCCGGTAACAACTGGAGGCAACATCCACTCAATCCATTTCATACCAACTGCGCGAACAATCAAACCGATCAACGCCAGGATTACACCGGCAGCTACAACGCCACCTAGTGCTGCGCCCATTCCACCATCAGCTTTTGCAGCGGCGATAGGCGCCAAAAATGCAAAAGAGGAACCTAGGTATGAAGGCACTCGGTTTTTGGTGATGATTAAGAAGAGCATCGTTCCGATGCCTGAGAAGAACAAGGTAGTGGTCGGGGACATGCCAGTAAGGATTGGTACTAGGAAAGTGGCTCCGAACATGGCGGCGATATGTTGCAAGCCGATACCAATGGTGCGGGGCCAGCTCAGGCGCTCATCTGGAGCAACTACATCTCCTGAGGTGTGCAACTTCCATGAGAATAGTGAGGACATTTGATCCCTTCTAGAGGTTATTACTGCCTAACGATTAATCAGGGTAAGGCTCTGAGCAGGGCAAATCCTTCAGAAAGGGCGCGCCACGCCGGGGGTGAAGATGGAGTTGCCCCAATGCGAGCGGGGTAGTTAGATAGCGCAAGGTGATATATCAACTCGATCTATCCAGTTGTACGGTAATAAGTTCAAGGGGGCGGCAAATGGCATCACGTAGTGAGCCTTTGGAGTTCACCCTTTTAGGGCTGCTCTCAGCCGGGCCATTGCATGGTTATGAACTGCGCAAGCGCTGCTTGGCGATTTTAGGACCATTTAGGGCGCTTTCCTTTGGATCGCTCTATCCGCAATTACGCCGGATGTCATTAAGCAATCTGATTGAAGTATCTGAAAATGAGAGCGTAACTGGAAGTTCACGTCGGGCGAAGATTTCCTACTCAATTACTGAAGCCGGGAAAAAAAGATTTGCAGAGTTAACTGAGAACGCTGACGCAAGTGAAGATGAAGCATTCGGAGTTCACTTTGCGTTTTTTGGCCCAACTTCGCGAACATCCCGCGTACGAATTTTGGAAGCACGTAGACGTCGATTAAAAGATAAGGCAGAAGTGCTTTCAAAAGAGCTCGAGCGCTCGCCGTTAAATGGTGAAGTGCTTGGAATAGATAAGTATTTAATTGAATGGCGTCGTCATTCACTTGATTCAGCAACCCGTGAAATTGCATGGCTTGATGAAATGATCCAATCTGAAAGGAAAACCCAGTGAGCAAGATCAGAGTAGCAATCATCGGCGTTGGAAACTGCGCCAACTCATTAGTTCAAGGAGTTACTTACTACAAGGATGCCGCAATCGATCAGGAGATTCCTGGTTTGATGCATGCAAACCTTGGCGGGTATCACATCAGCGACATTGAATTTGTCGGCGCATATGATGTTGATGCCAAAAAAGTAGGTCTTGATCTTGCTGATGCAATTTGGGCGAGTGAGAACAACACCATTAAATTTGCAAATGTTGGTAAAACTGGAGTCACAGTAGAGCGCGGAACAACTCTTGATGGCCTCGGTCGCTACTACCGTGAAACCATCACCGAGTCAGACGCAACACCAGTTGATATGGTCGCATCCCTAAAAGCGAAAAAAGTAGATGTGTTGATCTGCTACTTACCTGTTGGTTCTGAAGATGCAGTGCGTTTCTATGCACAAGTTGCGATTGATGCTCATTGCGCATTTGTTAACGCGCTTCCAGTATTTATCGCATCCGATCCAATCTGGGCCAAGAAATTTACTGATGCAAAAGTGCCAATTATCGGCGATGACATCAAGAGTCAAGTCGGCGCAACTATTACGCACCGAATCTTGGCAAAGTTGTTCCAGGATCGTGGAGTTCACTTAGACCGCACATTGCAATTAAATGTGGGCGGAAATATGGATTTCAAAAATATGCTCGAGCGCGATCGCTTAGAGTCAAAGAAGATCTCGAAAACCCAATCTGTTACTTCACAACTTGATCACGATATGGGTGAAGGAAATGTTCACATTGGACCATCTGATTATGTTGCATGGTTAGATGACCGCAAATGGGCTTACGTCCGTCTTGAGGGTCGTGCATTTGGCGATGTTCCACTTTCACTTGAATACAAGTTAGAGGTATGGGATTCACCAAACTCAGCAGGTGTCATCATTGATGCACTTCGCTGCGCGAAATTGGCTCTTGATCGCGGAATTGGCGGACCATTACTTTCACCATCAAGCTACTTCATGAAATCTCCACCCGAGCAGTACTCAGATGAAACCGCACATGTGCGTACAGAAGAGTTTATTGACGGAAAGATTGAGCGCTAGTAGTTAGTTATGGCAGAAATGGAGGAAATTGCAGTACTAATTGATAATGGCGTTTTAACATTAGGTTTTAATCGACCTGAAAAAAGAAACGCCATTACAGGTGCAATGTATGCCGAACTGGCAGATCAATTAAATGCTGCAGCAGATAATGATGAAGTCGGTGCAGTTTTAATTTACGGCGAAGGTGATGATTTCACCGCCGGTAATGACATAAATGATTTCCTTAATAATCCACCCTCTGGTGACAATTCTAATGCTCCGGTTTGGCGTTTCTTAATTGCAATCCGTGAATTTCCAAAACCGATAGTAGCTTCAATAACCGGACGGGCAGTAGGAATTGGAACTACTTTACTGATGCACTGTGATTACGTAATCGCCGGGCGCGGAACGAAATTATCGATGCCATTTGTTAATTTAGGTCTTGTGCCTGAAGCAGCATCTTCTTATCTTCTCCCAATAATTATGGGACACCAACGCGCCAGTGAATTACTTTTACTCGGAGATGTTTTTTCGGCCGAAAAGGCTCGCGAGTACGGATTAATCAATGAAGTTGTTTCAGATGAGGAAAGCCCAGTTCGTGGCGGTGAAGTTGCTAAACAATTAGCCGATCAACCACGCAATGCAATTCGCCAAGCAAAGAGATTAATAAAGAAGGCACATTCCCAAGCAGTTGCCCAAACCATGGTTGAAGAAGGAAAACTTTTTCAAGAAGCATTAGTAAGTGATGAAGCAAGGGATGCTTTTATGAATTTTATTTCGAAAAAAGGAAAATAGAAATGGCGCAAGATTTAGCTGGTAAAAAGATATTCATTACTGGTGGTTCGCGCGGAATTGGTTTAGCAATTGCTAAGCGTGCGGCTGCCGACGGTGCGATGGTTGCGATTGCCGCTAAAACAACAGATCCACATCCAACTTTGCCAGGAACGATTTATACTGCTGCAGATGAAATTCGCGAGGCCGGGGGAGTTGCACTTCCGATTCAATGTGACTTGCGAGATGAAAAGCAGATCGAAAGTGCAGTTGCAAAAGCAGCCGCTGAGTTTGGTGGACTAGATATTTTGATCAACAATGCCAGTGCAATCAACCTAACTCCAACCCTTGCAACTCCGGCGAAAAGATTTGATTTAATGTTTTCGGTAAATGTGCGCGCCACTTTTTTAACTTCGCAAGCAGCTATTCCTCATTTAAAAGAATCAGCCGCAGCTGGTCGCAACCCGCATATTTTGACCATGTCTCCACCGCTATCAATGAGTGCAAAATGGTTTAAGCCACATCTTGCTTACACAATGGCAAAGTATGGAATGAGTATGTGCGTCCTAGGTTTAGCTGAAGAGTTTAAACGTGACGGAATCAGCGTTAATGGGCTTTGGCCACGTACCGCTATCGACACCGCTGCTCTTGCAATGATTCCTGGAATAGATACAGATTTTTGTCGCAAGCCAGAGATTATTGCTGA
Source organism: Actinomycetes bacterium (assembly GCA_014190175.1). Next base: position 8,165 of record BJFZ01000006.1, read on the forward strand.
TTCAGCCTATGTAATTTTGACCGGAACTGGCAAAAGTGGAAATTTCTTTATTGATGATGAAGTTCTAGCATCTGTCGGAATTACAGATCTAGATAAGTACTCAGTTGTACCTGGTACGACTGATTTTTTACTTGATTTTTTTATAGATTAATTTATTCATCAATTGTAAATGGTGCGCGAATTGGCCCAGGTTCTAATCCTGCTGCCGCATGGTTTGTATTTTCACCACGAGCAGCTTGAGCCGAATGTGCTTTGTCGTGCCAACGTTGCTCGATTTTTCCAAAACGCCAGAATGCTAGAGCTACTGCCCAAACGACAACAAATGATCCAACAATAAAATAACCGGCAGAGTTTAAATTAAACCTATTCGCATAATCCCAAAAAGCACCAGTCAAATTTAATTGCCCTGCGAACACTTGGGCAATCTCTAAACCACCAACAAAGAAAGCAACAGAGACTGAAAGGCCGGTAATAATTATGTTGTAATAAACTTTTCGCACTGGTTTTGAAAAAGCCCAACCGTATGCAAAGTTCATGAAAGAACCATCGATTGTATCTAGCAAACTCATTCCGCCGGCAAAAAATAACGGCAAACTAATAATTGCCCACCATGGCAACCCCGCAATTACAGATGTTCCAGCTAATACCAGCAAACCAACCTCTGTTGCTGTGTCGAATCCAAGACCAAAGAGAATTCCCAGTGGGTACATCTTCCAACTTTTATCTATACGGCGAGCAATTGGTCCAAAAAAGCGCATTAATAATCCGCGGGCATTTAAATGTTTTTCAAGTTCTTCTTCGCTATACATGCCTTTACGCATATTCATGAAAACACGAACGATGGATTGTAAAACAATAAAGTTTAAAAGTGCGATTAAAAGTAAAAATCCACCACTTATGCTGGTACCAATTAATCCGGTGTAATGGTGCAGCGAAGAGTTGTCATCCTTTAACTGAGAACCAAGAGATTTAATTCCGAAATTGAGCAACATCGCTAAAGCGAAAACAACTGATGAATGACCAAGGGAGAAGAAAAACCCAACCGCTAGTGGACGTTGACCTTCGCTCATAAGTTTGCGAGTTGTGTTATCGATCGCTGAGATGTGGTCAGCATCAAATGCGTGCCGCATGCCCAAGGTGTATGCCAAAGCTGCAGTTCCCCAACCAAACAAAGCGCCGTCTGATAGCTGGTATGAAGCGGTGTTTGTAGCTGCCCACATCAACAAGGCACCAGAGATATGCAGAAAAGCAATAAAACCGAACATGGCATAAAGGCGACGCCACTCACCCGGATTCAACCGGTTGCGCAGGGGAGTCGAAGGGGCGGGCTTTAGGATCACGTTCACATTGAAAAGTTATTGCAAATCATTTGCATCTGCAACCTGAAACGCTCTTTTCCCAGGGGTACGGTGACAAAGTGAACCTTTTGCTGCCCTTGAGTCGAATTTTTCCGTCAAAGCGGGATTACCCAGGGTTTAGAACGGGGTGGCGACATGATCTGCTTGCGGGAGTGGCCGTTGGTGTGGTCGCCCTGCCGCTGGCGCTAGCTTTTGGAATCTCAACTGGAACTGGGGCGGCTTCCGGATTAGTAACAGCGATTGTGGCCGGATTTATCGCTGCTCTATTTGGTGGGTCCCGTTTTCAAGTCAGCGGCCCGACGGGTGCGATGACAGTTGTGCTTGTCCCGATTGTTGCCAAATACGGCGTCGGAATTATGCCAACTGTTGGCGCTATGGCTGGATTGATAATTATTTTGTTAGGGATTTTCAAGTTAGGTCGATATTTAGCAGCAGTTCCTTGGGCGGTACTTGAAGGATTTACAGTTGGAATTGGAATTGTTATTGCCTTGCAACAACTTCCACTGGCTTTAGACATTACAAAACCAGAAGGTACTAATGCCGCCAGAGTTGCCTGGGCAACTTTAAAAATAGCCATTGCTGATGGATTTAAAAGTGGGCCGACGATAATTTTAGTTACTGCAATTACTTCCATGTTGCTTTCAGTGCGTTTTACTAAAACTATCCCAGCAAGTATCGTCACAGTTGTTTTATGTACTTTGATTTTGGCAATCTCTCCTTTAGAAGCAAAAACAATTAGAGAGTTGCCTCATTCACTACCAATGCCAAAACTGCCTGAGATCCCAACAACAGGGTGGTCAGCAATTGCTTATGCTGCATTTGCGGTTGCTGCACTCGGCGCAATTGAGTCAATTCTTTCAGCGCGCGTGGCAGATAGTATGGAACATGCAAAAACCCATTTACATGAGTGCGAAAAACATGATTCAGATCGTGAATTATTTGGTCAAGGTTTAGCAACAGTAGCTTCATCGATGATGGGCGGAATTCCAGCGACTGGCGCAATAGCGCGCACTGCAGTAAATGTGCGATCTGGAGCACGAACTAGATTTTCGGCGATGGTGCACTCCATACTTTTATTATTATGCGTACTGTTTTTCTCCCAAGTTGTTGGGCAAATTCCGATCAGCGCACTTGCTGGCATTTTGATCGTGACGGCGGCGAGAATGGTGAATCCGGTTTCAGTGCGCGAGGCTTTGGTAACGACAAGAAGTAGTGCGATTATTCTAATCACTACTGCTTTTATTACCGTTGCTGTCGACTTGATTTGGGCGGTTGGAATTGGATTACTTTTAAATTTAGCTCTTACTAAAATCCCCATGATTAACAAAGTGATTGATCGACAGTAAGGTTACGTCATGGATTTAGGGGCATTTAGCGACTTACCAGCACTCCTTGGTTTTGCGCCTTCAAGTGAACCTCAGATAAATACTGATCAACTTCTTTCGCATTTAGGAACCCTTCCCAAATTTCCAACTGATTTTCAAATTGTCCGTGGGAAAAAATGGAATCATGAAGGTGTAACCATCACCGAAATTAGTTGGAGCGTTGGATGGGGACCAAGAACCCAGGCTTATCTTTTGACTCCAGAAGGAGTAACGACACCACTTCCGGGTGCTTTGTTTTTGCACAGCCATGATGATGTGAAAGAGTTTGGAAAAGAAAAATTAGTCGCAGGTGCTGCACAACTTCCAGAGCATTTGCAATGGGTGAAACGTGATCATTACGGTAATCAAGCACCAGCTAATGAGTTAGCTAGACGTGGCTTCGCAGTTTTAGCATTTGATGCATTCATGTGGGGGTCGCGCCGGTTTCCTGAAGAAGTGATGCCAAACCGGCTAAAAGAAGTTTTAGGTTCGGATGACTACGAACTTTTATCGGTGATGCATGAATCTATGTCGCTATCTAAATATTTGAGTTTGTTTGGCGCGACCTTGGCGGGATTGCTGAACTTCGATGATCGAGTTGCCCTTGCCGTCGCACACACCCTTCCTGAATTCACTGATTCAATTTCGGCCGTCGGACTTTCTGGGGGAGGGTGCCGTGCTATTTATTTACATGCAACGACTACCGCTGATCAATTAAGGGCAACAGTCTGCGTTGGTGCCATGGCAACTTATGGTTCAATGTTGGAATCACATGTGGCACCACACTCGTGGATGTTTTTTCCACACGATTTAGCATCGGTAACGGACTGGCCTGGAGTTGCAGTGATCGGCGCACCTAAACCTTTGTACATTCAATATTGTGGAAATGACCAACTCTTTACTCCCGCTGGAATGAAAACCGCAGATAATTTAATCTCGGCCCACTATTCAAAAATTGTCGCAGAGTACCGGGGAGATTTTTATCCCGTTAAACATTCATTTACGGCTGCAATGCAAAAGGATGCATTTGATTGGATGAAAAGCCATGGATGAGAACCGCTTTTTAGGCAATGATCAACTAGCTCGCGAAATTTACGAAGTGATGCGTGAGTTACCAATTTTGTCGCCACACGGTCATGTTGATCCAAGAATCTTGTTGGAAAATAAAGCCTTTCAAAATCCAGTTGAGTTACTGATAACTCCTGATCATTATGTAACTCGCCTACTTTTCAGCCAGGGTGTCTCCTATGAAGCAATTTCCATACCTCATGCAGATGGAACCCGCTCTGATGTCGATCCTCGTGAAGTGTGGCGAATTTTCGCCCAAAACTGGCACGCATTTAGATCCACTCCCTCCCGAATTTGGATTGAAGAGATTTTCTATACTTTATTTGAAATTGATGAGCCATTAACTATTGGCCGAGCAGATTATTTCTATGATCGAATAAATGAACAGTTACATACACCAGCGTTTTTGCCGCAGACCTTATTTAAAAAGTTCAACATTGAAGTTTTAGCAACCACAGATGCGAGTTCAGACTCATTAAGTACTCATCTTGAGTTAGCCAAGTTAAATATCGGGGGACGAGTAATTCCGACTTTTAGACCTGATGATGTTTCCGATCCCGATCGTCCAGGGTGGAAAGCCGCTGTTGCTGAACTTGCAAATGCGAGTGGTGAAGATTGCGCCACTTTTGCTTCTTATCGAAACGCATTGAGAAATCGCCGCGATCACTTTAAGCGTCACGGAGCGACTGCCACTGATCACGGGGTGGCCAATTGCGAGACCCTGATTTTGGATAGCAAAGAACAAGAAAAACTCTTTGCAGTGATTTCGAGTGGAAAATTTTCAAAAGCAGATTCCAATCAATTTAGAGCGATGATGTTACTTGAACATGCCCGCATGGCTTCCGATGATGGTTTGATAATGCAGATTCACCCAGGTTCATCGCGTAGTCATAATCATCAAATTGCCAAAATATATGGCGCAGATCGCGGTTTTGATATCCCAGTTGCCACTAACTATGTCCGTGAGTTACAGCCACTCTTAAATGAAGTTGGCTTGCACCCTAATTTCAGAGCTGTTTTATTTACATTGGATGAAAGTACGTACTCCCGTGAATTAGCCCCGCTAGCTGGCGCATATCCTTCGTTGCGATTGGGCCCACCATGGTGGTTCCACGACAGTTTAAATGGAATGCAAAGGTGGCGAGATAGCGTCACTGAGACTGCCGGTTTTTACAACACAGTTGGGTTTATAGATGACACTCGGGCATTTGCATCTATCCCGGTTCGCCATGATGTGGCACGCAGATTTGATGCAACATATTTAGCTAAGCAAGTTAATCGCAATCGGTTGAGCAAATCAGATGCATTAGAAGTAGGCGCTGATATCGCATACAACCTTTCAAAGGAATATTTCAAACTCTAATGGCGCAATTAAATCGTGAGAATTATTCATCACATAGATCTGCAAATCCCCCTCAATATAATTTAGCGCAAGTAAAAATTGGGGTCATACATATGGGGCTGAGTGCTTTCCATAGAGGACATCAAGCACTTTTCTTTGAAAAAATCTTGCGAAGTGGGAATCTTAATTTTGGAGTTGCTGGCGTTACTCAACGAAGTAGTGATGTGGCAGATGTTATGAATACTCAGGATTGTCTCTATACGATAAATGAACGCGAAGGTGCTGGCTTCGCACCAATTATCGTAGGCGCGATCCGCAAGGCATTATTTTTTCCGCAAGCAAGGCCGGAGTTACTAGAAATAGCACGGAGTGAAAATCTCAAGTTGATTACTTTAACCGTTAGCGAAAAAGCGTATCAATGTAACTCAACACGAGATGGAGTAAATTTAAACTCTACTGAAGTTCAAGCAGATATCGCAGATACAAATTCTTTGCTCACCTTTCCATCGCGATTGTTAGATTTACTAGTGGCGCGATTCGAGAGCGGCATGCCAGGAGTGGCAGTTATTTCCTGTGACAACTTGCCAACAAATGGGGATATCACCCGAGCGGTAGTAGTTGATTTAGCAATTAAACAAAATCGCTCAGCAGAATTTTTAAATTGGTTAAAATCTGAAATTAGATTTCCAAATTCAATGGTAGATCGCGCAGTTCCAGCGATAACTCAAGACTCTATTGATGCGTTTTACCAAAGTTATGGATATGAAGATCGATCTTTAATTACCGCAGAACCGTATTTAGAGTGGGTAATTGAAAATGACCTGATCAGTGAGTACCTGGCCCCTGTAGGTGCCAGGTTTGTTGCAGAGGTCGCTCCGTATGAAGCCATGAAAATTCGGGTATTTAATGGTGCTCATTCTGCATTAGCGTATATCTGTCAATTGGCAGGAATTGAATATGTGGCAGAGGGAGTTGTTGACCCGGTAATCGGAGATTTCATTAAGAATTTTCAAGAGAAAGAAGCAGGCAGGTCATTTGTTGCACCGGCTGATCTTAATCCAATTGAATACGCCAAGATTATTCGTAAAAGAGTTAGTAATTATGCGCTTCTACATAAGAGCATGCAAATTGCTATGGATGGTTCGCAAAAATTACCGCAACGAATCTTTGCATCAGCAAATGATCTGCTTAAGTTGGATTTAAGTACAGATCACATCACCTTGATTATTGCTGCATGGCTAAGATTTTTGGAAATAAATGAAAAAGTTAATGATCCGCTAGGGGCTTCATTGCAAAATTTAGTAAGAAATCCAGCTGCCTTGCAGAGCGTAAGTAGTACTTTGAGTTTTGAAGGGCTTGCGACAAAAGTGGATCCTAAATTATTTCCACAGATCGCAACATGGTTATCACAATTAAGAGCTAAACCTGTTCGGGAAGTATTGCAAACCTTAAAGAGTTGATCCGTATAACCTGGAAAGATTGAATTCATGATGTTTGCCGTGCTCGGCTTTTGTTAACTGTCCGTTAGCGACTTTTACTATCTCATCAAAAAGAATTTGACCAACTTCTTCAAGAGTTTGGGTTCCATCTGAAATAGTTCCAGCGTTGAGATCAATTAAGTCAGTGAGTACTAAACCCATCTCGCTATTTGTGGCAACTTTAATCGTTGGGATAACAGCTGATCCGGTAGGAGTTCCGCGCCCGGTAGTAAATACGGTGATATTCACATCAGCAGCAGCAAATCCAGTTAACTGTTCAATGTCATGGCCGGGTGTATCCATAAAGTACAAACCTGGTGCAGTTGGGCGATCGGCAAATTCGAGCACTCCAGTAAATGGTGCATTGCCAGCCTTTTTAGCAGCTCCTAAAGATTTCTCTTCGAGCGTAGATAATCCACCCTCAATATTTCCGCGTGAAGGTTGTGCTCCGCGAATATCTATTCCTTCATAATTGATAGATCTTTCATACCGTGCAACGACTTCAATAATTTGAGCACCAACTTTTGGATCTAATGCCCGGGCGGCCAGCAAATGTTCAGCTCCAAGAATCTCCATGGTTTCGGCCAAAATAGATGTGGCACCAAATTCAACAAATCGATCACTAGCAATTCCAAGTGCTGGGTTTGCGGTTATGCCTGAATAAGCATCAGATCCGCCACATTCAAGTCCTAGAACTACTGAACTCCATGGAGCAGGAGTTCGAGATTGTGCTGCGGCTTGCTCTGTCAATTCAGTGACTTTTTCAAGAGCGGTGGTAACCAATTTAAACATTGAGCCGGCATCAGCTAATTTAACTTCAACTAGGGGAATTGGGCTGAATTTTTTGGCTCGTTCGATAATTCCTGCTTCAACATCGGTTCCAATAGTCAGGGCTACTGTGGTGAAAATATTTGGATTTCCGGCAAAACCAGCAAATGTTTTTGTGATCCGCTCAAAGTCGTTATCAATCTCACCGGACCAGTCATGACTTATCGCTACAGCACCAGGTGTTGCATCAGCGATGTCTCGGGCTGCATTAGAGAGTGCTTGGTGAAGCGGCAAAACCAAAATATGGTTTCGAAATCCCCATCTGCCATCAGGGCGGGCATATCCGAGAAGTGGTGATTCTGGATTACTCATTAGACACTACGGACCAATCGAGGAACCAAGATCTCACCTGATTGGTTTTGTTCGCTAATTGTTTTTGTGTGATCGGCAGTTGAAATTATTTTATCCACCATATCTTTGGCGGTTGCTTCAAATTGCAGATCAAACTCACCGGAGATTGCTTGATGAAGTGCACTATTGCTTGCCACATTTAAAACTGGAATCAATGGGAAACCAGAAGGCGGTTGATTTCCATCTGGGAAAGAGATGATTAATTGTACTTTTTGCGACATCAGCATCGAGAAGTGTTTAGCCGAGCCACCTGCTTCACTAATAATTACATATTTAATACCAATATGAGTCAACTCAGTAAGTAAAGGTTCAATTTCGAAATCACGTGATAATTCAATTCCAACTACTAACTCTTCTAACGGATATGGGAAGTGGCTGTAACTAATCGCCAATTCACGTGCTGCGGCAGCGCCAGTTGCAACTGAACCCTCGACGCCACCACTTTCTTGAATGACAAGGTACTCAGTTGATTTTGTTAATTTAGTAATTTTCTCAGTTAATTCATTTCCTTGGGTTGTTTCACAACCTAATCCAACGACCAGTACTGAGCCCACATTTGGGTGAGAAGCCAGTGCGATGAAGAAATCATCAATTCCGGAAACATCCACGCCGATAATTGCGCAACCATGCTGGTGTGCAAAAGTTATACCGCCAACTTCTTGTGCGATTCGACGCGAAACCACAGTTGAACAAACCACTGATGGCAAAATTAATTGGTGATGGCGGATACCTACGCCACGACCTTCATGTTGGAATCCCCAAATCTCAGGAAGGCTCATGAATTTTCCGTTGAAAGACGATCGCCTAAAACGTTGTGGGTATGAACATGCGAACCGGTTGCAATATTTTTTGTGGCATGGCCCATACGTTCGCCATATTTAATAATGCCATCACCTTTGGCGATATCAGCAGTAGAAATTTTGTGACCACGAGGGATTGCCTCGATTGCGCTTACCTCGCGCCCATCTTGCGAAATTTTTTCACCCGCATTGATATCTGCCAAACAGACCGCAATATTGTCTTTTGGGTTCAAAAATAAAATTTTCCGCTGGCCCGCTGGTGAACTCACAGGTGGCATTCTATGTAATTTCTCTGCTAGATTTTCCCTTAGGTCATGAGTTTCAGCTACAAGCCCCGGCTCGCTGAACGGCAACCCTCCACCGCGGTGGGGTGCTCCGGGTGAAGACCTGGCCAGAGATGGCAAGCGCGGACTAAGGCAACTTCCTCTAATACGCCGAGGTCCGGTCCATAAACGTCACACGGGCGGTTATGAAAACCGAAAGGGTATGAAATGAAACTCAGAAAAATTATTGCCATTTCAGCAGCAACAGTTTTGGCGTTGACATTAAGTGCTTGTTCATCAACAAGTGAAGAAGCAGTTGTCGAAACCACAGCAGCAGCTGATTGCACTCCAGATTCACTAGCGACGCTAACTCCAGGAACATTAACAATTGCAACAGGTGAACCTGCTTATGAGCCTTGGGTATTAAATGACAAGCCAGAAGCTGGCGAAGGATTTGAAGCAGCAGTGGCTTATGCCGTTGCAAAACAATTGGGTTATGACAACGCAAAAGTTAGTTGGGTTCGTACCACCTTTGATTCAGCAATCGCTGCAGGACCAAAGACTTTTGATTTCAATATTCAGCAATACTCAATTACCGAAGACCGTGCAAAGGTTGTTGATTTCTCGAGCGCTTACTACAAATCAAATCAATCAATTGTGTCTTTCAAAGGAAGCAAAATTGATGGCGTAACTTCTATCGCTGGTTTGAAAGGTGCAAAACTTGGTGCGGCTGTTGGATCAACATCACTCGATGCAATTGAGAACCAACTTGGATTAAAGGCACAGGTTTTCAATGACAATGCTGCAGCAGTTGCTGCATTGAAAAATGGTCAGATCGATGGACTCGTTGTTGATCTGCCAACCGCTTTCTATCTTTCAGCAGTAGAAGTGCCAAAGGGCATAATTGTTGGACAGATTGAAAACAGCGATTCAAATGATGCTGGCGCTGGATTGCTATTAGCAAAAGACAGCGCCTTGACTGCATGTGTTACTGGTGCGGTTGACGCAATTCGCGAAAGTGGCGAATTGAAAGCAATCGAAGATAAATGGCTAACAGTTGGAGCCGGAGCACCGGTTCTAAAGTAGTAGCTGTTTAACAATATAAATGAGTTCGATAGAGCAGGGCGCGGGCTCCGATGACGGAGGTCGCGCTTCTGCTTTTTCTAATGCCTGGGAACCAAGCGCACTTGAAATTTCGCGAAGAAAAGTACGCAAAAAGCAAAATCAACGCAACACCCTCATCGCAATATTCTCAACGGTAGTAGTCCTAGGCACACTAATCACTCTTTTAGTGACCTCGCCGGGCTTTAAATCTTTGACAGATACTTTTTTTGCTTGGGCCTATGGCGTCGAAGTTTTACCTAAAATAATTTTAGGATTTAGCACAAATGTATTGCTGACCATTATTGCATCGACCTGTGTGGCTATTTTTGGAATGATTATTGCCCTAACTAGAACATCAAGATCGCCAGCGCTTTTACCTTTTAGAATTTTAGCTACCGCTTATGTTGATATCTTCCGGGGGATACCGATGCTTTTGGTAATCCTCTTAGTGGGATTTGGAATTCCGGCCTTACGTATCAATGGGTTAACAAACAATGTTTTAATTTTAGGTACAGGAGCGGTAGTAATTACATACTCGGCATATGTCGCCGAAGTTTTGCGAAGTGGAATTTTAACGGTACATCCAAGTCAGAGGGCTGCGGCCAGATCACTCGGCTTGTCACATTTTCAAACACTTAGATTTGTGGTTCTGCCACAGGCGCTTCGCCGGGTAACACCGCCACTATTAAATGATTTAGTCTCGCTGATTAAAGATACTGGTTTGGTTTCAATTCTTGGCGTGACAGATGCAATTCGAGCAGCTCAAATCGCGAGTAGTCGAAGTTTTAACTACACCCCATATGTAATGGCAGCAATCATTTTTCTCTTGATCACAATTCCACTGACCAGATTTACCGATAGAACAATTAGGCGTTCAATCGAAAAGCAGAATGCTCAGGGATTAGCATGAGCGTTCCAGTTCTTGAGATTAGCAATTTACGTAAATCTTTTGGCGATGAAGTTGTGTTGCAAAATATTTCATTTAGCGTCCCAGTCCACACCGCAACAGTTTTTATTGGCGCTTCAGGCTCTGGTAAATCAACCTTGCTCCGGTGCATAAATCTGCTGGACAGTGTCGATGATGGGGTCATAAAAATAGATGGCGAAGATATAACTGACCCAAGTATAAAAAGTGATCAGGTCCGCCGAAAATTAGGAATGGTTTTCCAAGCATTTAATCTTTTTCCGCACATGACTGTTAGGCAAAATATTACTTTGGCTCCAATCCAAGTACATGGACTTTCTAAAGATGAAGCCAATGCTCGAGCTGATGAATTGCTAGTTCGGTTCGGTCTCAAGGAGAAAGCTGATCAATACCCAGATCGTTTAAGCGGTGGACAACAGCAAAGAGTTGCAATCATCCGTTCCATTGCTTTGCGGCCTAGATTATTACTGCTCGATGAAATTACCTCTGCCCTTGATCCAGTTCTGGTAAATGAGGTCCTAAGCACGGTGCGGGATCTAAAAAATGATGGCATGACGATGGTTTTAGCTACACATGAAATGGGTTTTGCAAAACAGGTAGCTGATGAGGTCTGCTACCTAGAGGCTGGTCAAATAGTTGAACGCGGAAGTGCAGTGCAGATTATTGAACAACCACAAGATAAAAGAACTCGAGATTTCCTTAAGAGAGTTCATGAAGCTGGCCGGCTTTAAGGATGTCTTTGCAAAATTTTGAAATTGTGACCGGAGATCCAAATTCAAAAGTAATTTTGCATGTACCGCATTCGGCGACTTTTATTCCGGAAGAAATACGCAAAGATATTTTGCTCTCCGACCAAGAGTTAAAAGCAGAGTTAGATGAGATGACCGACACTTTAACTGAAGCCATCGCCCTCAAGGCTGCAGAGATAAGTGGAAAAAAGCCTTGGTTATTCATTAATAACTTTTCACGATTGGTAATCGATCCAGAGCGTTTCCCAGATGAACGCGAAGCGATGAATGCGGTTGGTATGGGAGCGGTTTACCAGAAAACCTCAATCGGCTCGCAGTTGCGTAACCCCGATCCAACAGTTGAAAAACAATTACTAGCTGATTACTTCTATCCATACGCAAGAGCTTTAAGTGATTTGGTGGAAAAGCGATTCACTGTGTTAGGGGAAGTAACTTTGATTGATGTTCACTCATTTCGAGTGAATCAACATCCAAATGCGATTAACCATGGACAGGTGCGCCCATCAATCTGCATTGGTACAGATCCGTTTCACACTCCCAAGTGGTTAACCGAAGCTGCACAATCTGCCTTTTCAATCATTGGAGAGAATTACCTAAATCAGCCATACTCTGGAACTTATGTACCTTTAACTTTTTACCAAAAGGAAGCAAAAATTACTTCGTTAATGATGGAGACCCGAGCCGATACTTTTCTAACAGATGAGCTGAAAATTCATGCTGGATTTGAGACTGTCTGCAAAGCACTTGCTCACTTGGTGGATTTAATCCAATTGCGCTAAAACTCGCTCGCCCCATTTTTGAAGTACCGGTTTCCAAGTTGCGATCAGCGAGCCTTCAGCTTCATGAATCTCTTTTGCGACACCTGATCGTCCAGAACTCTTGAAAGCATTATCTGCGTGAACTTCCCACTCTTGGACTAAATCGCCATCAACTTCTGGATGAAATTGAACTGCGTAAATATTATCTCCAATTCGATAAACCTGATTTGGGCAAAGTTCAGATGAAGCAAGAACTGTTGCCGAACTTGGTAATTTCGACACAAGATCTTCATGCCATTGAGTGACTGGAATTGGAAATAATTTCGTGACTGATTCAAATACGGGATCGTTTTTAGCGATTTCATTAAATGTTATTGAGTGCAAACCAATTTCACCAGTATCAGCACGAGCAACTTCACCATCAGTTGCAGCTGCTAATAATTGAGCCCCTAAACAGATTGCAAAGATTGGGATATTTCGATTAACCGCATCTGCTAACAAAGATCTTTCAGCTGGCAACCATGGAGCAACTTCATCGTCAGTGGCACTCATTGAGCCGCCCATCGGGATTACAGCGCAAATTCCAGTTGGCACGACATCGGGAACTTCTGCACCACTAAAGGCTGTGATCACTTGGATTTCAAATCCAATTTCCTTAAGCCACTGACCTACTAAGTGTGGAGGGTCTTGTTTGCCATTTTGGATTGCCAAAATTTTGGGGAGTTTGTTATTCGAACTCATTTGGGAATCTTACTAAAGACAGTCCATTTACGAGTCAGTTAAATCTTGAGCCAATCGGCGTAGAGATTCACGAACTACTTCACCATCAGATGTGCGCCAAAGCGGCGGCATCGTATTTAACAAAATTGAACCATAGCGCTTGGTCGTAATTCGAGAATCTAGAATTACGACAACGCCACGATCATCAACACCGCGAATTAACCGACCAGTTCCTTGTGCCAGCAACAGCGCGGCACGGGGGAGTGAAACTTGCATAAATCCGCTTCCTCCAGTGCTGTCTACCTGTGCGGCACGAGCTGCCATAACCGGTTCATCAGGGCGGGGGAATGGAATGCGATCAATGGCAACCAAAATACAAGATCTCCCTGGAACATCCACGCCTTGCCATAATGAAATTGTTCCTAACAAAATCGATGTCTCATCCGCGGCAAATTTTTCAACTAATGGCCCAACAGCATCGCCGCGTCGTTGAGAAATAATTTTCATTGGAAGATCGTGAAGTGCTTTATGTAAATATTCTTGGGCGCTTTCTAACGCTCTCCAGGAAGAAAAGAGCGCCAATGTTCGTCCGCCGGCAGCTTTTATCAATTCACCTAGTTCCACAAAGGCATCAATACTTACTGCTTCCCGCGATGGTTCTGGCAACCCACGTGGGAGGTAAAGCATTCCTTGATTAGCGAAATCAAAAGGTGAACCCACATCAAGCATTTGGAGATTCCCAGGATCAATCTCATTATCTTTAAGTTCAATATCGCTTTCATCGCCGATGGTAAACCCAATACTTTTGGCGATACTGTCAAAACTTTTCCCAAAAGTTAGTGTTGCAGAGGTTGCGATAACTGGAGTTTTCTTCAATAAGTTATCACGCAGTAAAGATGCCACCGTAAGAGGTGCAAGTTGTAAAGTTTTGTAAGTTGGTTCAAACCAGAGCACGCTATCTGGTGTTAACTTTAATAATTTTGCCAAAGTTTGATTGACTTCATTTACTGCACCTTTAGCTCTGGCGCGAGTTGCGATCTCATCGGGGGAGCCGGCTTCACCTTCTGCGCCGATTTCATTAATCACAATTTGAGCAGTTTCGCGTAAATATTTAATTGGCGTAGAAAGTGAGATTGGCAAAGTATCAAGTCGACCTTGCTTCGTGGGATCTGAGCGATATTCAGTTGCAAAATATTCCATCGCTGCATCAAGATCACTTGCCGCTGCACCAAATGCATCTGTTGCCGCCCCTGGCTTATATTTTCGGGCCATACCTGCAGCACGTAGCGCGCGAGTTGAAGATAACTCTTCAGTGATCGCTTGAGTTGTTCGATCCAGAAACTCATGGGCTTCATCTAGAACAACAGCATCACGGTTAGGCAAAATCGGATGAGATTCAACTATCTCTATTGCTAGCAACGTATGGTTTGTGACCACGATGTCTGCAACTTGTGCGGCTTCCTTCGCTTTAACCGCAAAACAACTTTGTCCAAATGCACATTTATCAGCACCAACACATTCACGACCTGAGACAGAGTTGGCTAGCCATACTTTTCGATCAACTTCAGGAGCATCGTCTCGATCTCCGGTGGCCTTGGGATCTTTAATCCATTCGCGTAAGGATTTACTTTGACCTTCAAGAGCACCAAGTTCCATTAAAAATTCACCATCAGGATCAGCTTGTCCACTATTCATCTTTTGTAGACAGAGATAATTTCCGATGCCTTTATAGATCGCAAAACTTATGTCGCGACCTAAAACTTTTGATAACGCTGGAGCAACCCGCGGGAGATCACGTTCAACCAACTGTCTTTGCAAAGCGAGGGTTGCGGTAGCTACTAATACTTTTTTCCCGTGAACTAAAGCCGGCACTAGGTAAGCCAATGATTTTCCGGTACCGGTTCCCGCTTGGACAATTAAATGATGGCGATCGGACAGTGCGTTTGCTACCGCCTCAGCCATTTCAATCTGACCTTCACGTGCCGAACCTCCGATAGCTTCGACAGCCGCATCTAGGGCTTTGCGCACTTTTGCAGATTGGGCACTCACCACTCCACCCTACTGATAAATAAAAAATACCCCCGTTACCTAAGTTAGTAATGGGGGTATTTATAAGTTTTTTAGATGTCGTAGTAAAGCTCAAACTCTGCTGGGTGTGGACGAAGGCGAACATAATCTACTTCTGCAGAACGCTTGTAAGCGATCCAAGTTTCGATTAGATCTGGGGTGAATACTCCACCAGCTGTTAAGTAAGCATGATCCTTCTCAAGATTATCGAGTACTTCAGTCAAAGAGCCTGGTACTTGTGGAATAGCAGCCGCTTCAGCGCCTTCCAATTCGTAGAGATCCTTATCAACTGGGGCAGCTGGCTCGATCTTGTTCTTGATTCCATCAAGACCAGCCATCAACATCGCTGCGAAGGCTAGGTATGGGTTTGATGATGGATCTGGGCAACGGAATTCGATTCGTTTAGCTTTTGGATTTGATCCAGTGATTGGAATTCGAATACATGCAGAACGGTTACGTGCTGAGTAAACAAGATTTACTGGTGCTTCATAACCAGGAACTAAACGGTGGTATGAGTTAACAGTTGGGTTAGTGAAAGCAAGAAGTGATGGAGCATGCTTTAACAATCCACCGATATACCAACGGGCCATGTCAGAAAGATCACCATATCCATCACCGAAGAACAAAGGCTTGCCATCTTTCCAAAGTGATTGGTGAACGTGCATACCCGATCCGTTATCCCCGAAAAGTGGCTTTGGCATAAAGGTTGCAGTCTTTCCATTTTCCCACGCAACGTTTTTAATCACGTATTTAAATTTAAGAACTTCATCCGCGGCAGTCAAAATATCGGCGAACCGATAGTTGATCTCCATCTGACCGGCTGTTCCAACTTCATGGTGTGAACGCTCAACAAGTAATCCAACTTCGCCAAGTTTCATAACCATCTCATCGCGAATATCTGCTAACTGATCAGTTGGGCTAGTTGGGAAGTACCCACCTTTGTAGCGAGTCTTATAACCACGGTTTGGAGTTCCATCAGATTCAAGAGATGCACCGGTGTTCCATGCGCCTTCGATCGAATCAATGAAGTGATGTGATGCGTTCTGGGAAGTAGAGAAGTTAACTTCATCGAAAACATAAAACTCAGCTTCTGGTGCAAAAAATGCAGTGTCAGCAATTCCGGTTGATTGTAGGTAAGCAACAGCTTTGGCAACTACGCCACGAGGATCACGAGAGTAAGGGGTGTTATCAACTGGATTGTGAACTGAGAAGTTCATTACCAATGTTTTTTCTTTGCGGAACGGATCAATAAATGATGATCCTGGCACTGGTAACAGTTTCATGTCTGACTCATGAATTGCTTGGAAGCCGCGAATAGATGAACCATCAAACATCAAGCCGTCGGTGAAGACTGCTTCATCAAATGATGCGACTGGAACATTGAAATGCTGTTGCACTCCTGGAAGGTCAGTAAAACGAACATCAACTAACTTGACGTCATTTTTCTTGATGTAATCAAAAACTTCAGCGGCATTCTTAAACATAATTCCTCCGGATGATCGCGTTACCTAATTCGGAAAGTCCCAACCCGCCCTCGACGCTGAGGGGTGAAGTATCAACAGGAGAAAAGATACGCGGTCAGGGTGCTCAACAGATAACCCGAATGTTTCGGCATTGTTACAGACCCTCAAGCAACGGGTTAGCCCTATGATCTGCGCATGGATTCTGCTGATTTCGACCCAGAGGCGGGCGAAGACGGGGGCTTTCCGCTGCCGATCGCCTCAAATTGGCGACGAGCCCAAGCTATCACCATCGATTGGATTGGCTCACTATTTGTGGCCACCCTTCTGTTGGACAACAGTTGGACTCTTTTGTTCTTCTTCTTTCAGGTGGCGATATTGACCGCTCTTACTGGTTCTTCAGCTGGTCAAAAATTGCGCGGCATCCGAATTATTGATGTAAACACATTGCAAAATATTGCCCCACTCGGCGCCCTGTTGCGTACCTTTTTGATCTTACTTGTAGTCCCAGCGGTAATTCAAAATAAAGAAGGACGCGGATTGCATGATCTTGCCACAAAAAGTGCAGCCGTTCGCTTCTAGTTTTATCTTTTCGGTACCTTGCGCATATTTGGCATCGGACCTTTAGGTAGTGGAACATTTGGACCACCAAGGGAACGCATACGTGCTGCAGCTTCACGGTATTGGGCCTTTGATAATTTTTTTGGAAGTTTATTCACATGTTTTTGCAACTTACGAATCGGAACGCGACCTTCACCATCACCAATTAACACTTCATAAACGGGCACGCCAGTCATAAATCTTTCCATTTTTCGGCGCTCATCTGTCATTAAAGTTCTAACAGCCTGTCCACCTTCACCAGAGATAACAACACCGGCGCGACTAATTGATCTGTGCACCACATCTTGATTGCGATTTGCTGCAACACCAGGAACTGTATGCAAACCTTTTTTAATAGACATCAATACAGATGCTCCAGCGCCAAGTTGCCCTTCAATAGAGGCATATGCGGCTCGTTCGGCAATACGTGAAAATAAAAATAAAGCCGCAAGTAAGGAGATTGGAATCGAGAGGAAAGTTACATAGATCGGATGACCTAGTACAAATCCAATTACAACACCGATGCTCAAAACTGCCACAAAAGCGAGCGCGATCCACACTCCAACTAATGGCTGGGCTTTACGGGCGACTGCGTAAGCGTGGCCAAGAGTTCTCATCCACTCCGGTTTTGACCGGCGAGTTTTGGGAGCCTTGGGAGTTTTTGCTACTTTCGCTTTTTTGGCCATGTGCGCAAGATTACCCTGCACTTAGGCCGGTTTTGGACCGCTTTTATCTTGCGCCTGCTGTGCTTCTTCCAATGTGGGGGCGGTTCCACCTAAGCGAGCCGGAGCCCATCGTTTACCCTGGTGGGAATCGGGATACTCTGATTGGACTTGATTTAACATCTCCACCAATTTGGATTTTAGTAAATTTTCAGCCTCTTCCATATTGCTTTCGCGGGTGAAGTACAAAGGATTTCCGATTCTTACTGTGATTGGAATCCCGACTCGTTTGAAGTTTTTTGGAAGGCCTTTGGTGATTATCCGCTGACTGCCCCAGACAATTGTTGGAATTATCGGAACGCCAGCACCAATAGCAAGTCGCACTGCGCCAGATTTAAGTTCCTTAATTTCAAAAGATTTCGAAATGGTTGCTTCAGGGAAAATTCCTACGATCTCGCCGGCACGAAGCTCGCGCATTGCAGCAACAAAGGAGGCAGATCCTGCAGAACGATCGACGCTGATGTGATGCATTCCGCGCATTAATGGCCCAGCTAGCCAATGTGCAAAAATTTCTTGCTTGGCCATAAAACGTACATATCTTTTAACTGGAAGTACTGCGGTGCCGGAAAGTGCGAAATCTAAATATCCCACATGGTTAATTGCCAGAATTGCGCCGCCATCAGTTGGAATATTTTCGACACCTGCAAAATCAAACTTTAACTTTAAATATTTCCAAAAAGATTTTATCAAGACAACAACTGGGGGATAGACCAAATCTCTTTGTTTTTTAGCCATTGATATTTGCCGCGGCCTTTTTCTCCATCGCCTGTTTGTAAAGACGGCCAGCACGATAACTTGAACGAACGAGTGGTCCGCTCATAACTCCAGCGAATCCAGTTTCAGTTGCGAAAGCCGCTAATTCAACAAACTCTTCCGGTTTGACCCATCGCTCAACTGGATGATGTTTTAGAGTTGGACGCAAATACTGAGTAATAGTTATCAAATCACAACCGGCGGAATGTAAATCAACCAAGGCTTGTTCGACTTCGGCACGAGTTTCACCCAATCCTAGAATCAAATTAGATTTAGTAATCAAACCGAAATCACGGGCGGCAGTAATAACTCCAAGGGAACGATCGTAGGTAAATGCCGGTCTAATCAATTTAAAAATTCTAGGCACAGTTTCAACATTGTGTGCAAATACTTCTGGACGAGTCTCAAAAACTTCATTTAGATGATCAGAGTTTCCACTGAAATCTGGGGCCAACATCTCTACGCCACAACCGGGAACCATTTCGTGAACTTCACGGATTGTTTGCGCATATAACCATGCGCCTTCATCTTCTAAATCATCGCGGGCAACACCAGTGATGGTTGCATAACGCAATCCCATCTTTAAAATTGATTCTGCAACGCGGCGAGGCTCATCACGATCAAGTGGAAGTGGTTTGCCGGTATCAATATTGCAAAAATCGCATCTTCTTGTACAGGCATCGCCACCAATTAAAAATGTGGCTTCGCGATCTTCCCAACATTCAAAAATATTTGGACAGGCAGCTTCTTGGCAAACAGTGTGCAGTCCTTCACTAACAACAAGAGAACGCAATGCGGTGTATTCAGGTCCCATTTTTGCTCGCGTTTTAATCCACTCAGGTTTGCGCTCAATCGGAGTTTGTGAATTACGCGCTTCAATACGGAGCAAGCGGCGACCTTCTGGTGCGATTGTCATGCGATCACTCTAATCAAGGCTTCTTGTAAATGTTTTTCAGCGATCGGAAGAATCTCTTTTACGGTGATGCTGCGCCCCAATTCCTGTTCTAAAGATGTGGTTACTACATCAGGCAGTCCGCAAGGAATGATTTCGCTAAAGTACTTCAATTCGGGATTTACGTTAAGCGCAAAACCATGAGTCACAGTTTCACGTGCGACGCGAATTCCAATTGCTGCAATTTTGCGATCACCTTTTTCATCACGGACCCAAACGCCAGATCTTTCACAATACTGCTGAGTTTCTAATCCCAATTCAGCACAAATATTAATTAGCGCTGTTTCAAGTGTGCGCACGAAGCCCACTACATTTGTCGCTTCCTTTAATTTCACAATTGGATAACCAACTAATTGACCCGGACCATGCCAAGTGATTTTTCCGCCGCGATCAACATCAATCACTGGAACTCCATTAATAGGACGGTCAGCTAAATCGGTACGGCGGCCCGCTGTGTAAACACTTGGGTGTTCGACAAGTAATAGGGTGTTTTCACGGGACCCATCGGCGACCTCTGTATGTAAATCTCGCTGCAACTGCCACGCCGCCAAATACTCGATTGACCCCAGCGCTGATATTTCTAGCCCAGGAAATCCTGGACTGGTCTCGGTGGTAGCGGCAGTAAGAGTGAGCGAATCCATCTTCCCAGCCTACCGATTGAGCAGGCGAAGGTTGAATTGATCGATAGAATTGCCGTTATTGAGCCGGTGGGAGTGCCACTCGGCAGTAAATCCTCAAGGAAGCAGAGTTTTAGATGAGCCACGACCAAATAAGCGCGCCGACACCTGCAATCCCAACTCTTACTAAATCTCACCGAGGGGTTTGGCTAGCCACTCTTGTTGTGGTGATCTGGTTTGGAATTACCGGAGTTACTGGACCGCTCTTTGGCAAACTTACATCTGTTCAGGAGAACAACAACTCCTCTTTCTTGCCAAAAGGCGCAGAAGCCACCCAAGCGGCAGATGTAATTGCGACATTTTCTGGAAAAGACTCTTTTAATTTTCCAACTTTAGTTTTATTTGAAGGAAAAGCTGATCCAAAAACTTTTGCGGCAATAAATGCTCACCTGGCAACAATTGGAAGTCTAAAACTAGATGGGACCACAGCAAAGATTTCTGATTACTTGGCGCCGGGACAGGTTATTGCGGCTTTCCCTTCACAAGATGGCAAAGCTATTTTGGCCAACGTACCACTTGACGGAAAGGCAATTGCAAAATTACTTCCAAATGACAATCCCGTCTTGCCGGCTGTCGTAGCAGCACTTCGTGAAGATGTTCGCCCCATAGCTGAAGCCAATGGCGTTGAATCTTATGTAACTGGTCCTGGCGGATTACTAGGGGATCTTTTTGGTGCGTTTGGAACTCTTGATTCCTCTTTACTACTCACCACTTTAGGTGTGGTGTCAATTATTTTGATTGTTGTTTATCGTTCACCAATTCTTTGGATCATTCCATTACTTTCAGCCATGTTCGCACTTACATTGGGAGGTGCGGCCGTTTATCTGTTGGCTAAAAACGATGTGATCGATGTAGATGGACAATCTCAAGGAATTTTATCGGTTCTGGTAATTGGCGCAGCAACAGATTATGCACTTTTGTTAATCGCGCGTTATCGCGAAGAGTTGCATTTACATGAAAATCGTTTTGATGCAATGCGTGCCGCATACAAAGGCGTCTGGGAACCAATTCTTGCATCTGGGTCAACCGTTGCGATCTCGCTACTGATCTTGTTATTTAGCAAATTAACAAATACTGCAGGACTTGGTCCTGTCGGCGCAATTGGAATTGTCTCTTCCATGATTACAATTTTGACGCTGCTCCCAGCGCTGTTGTTGCTTTGCGGTCGTTGGATTTTCTGGCCTCGTCGGCCACTTTTTGATGGCGATGATCATGTGATGTCTGGCCCTTGGGCAAAAGTTGGAAATACAATTGGAAGAAATCCACGAAAAGCCTGGGCTATTTCCGGATCTATTCTTTTGTTATTCGCATTTGCATCCACAACTTTAAAAGCCGATGGAATTGGTACGGTCGATACTTTTACTGGCACACCTGAATCAGTCGTTGGGCAAAAGCTTTTGGAAACTCATTTCCCTGGTGGAGAAGGAAACCCAACACAGGTTGTTGTTATTGCTGACAAAGCGGATGCGGTTACAGCGGCATTGAAAAATGCACCTGGTGTTTCCCAAATAGCCCCGATGTTAGATGGAATTCCCGTGCCAGGACAGCCACTACCAAAAGTAAAAATTGTAAACAATAAAATGATTTTGAATCTTACTTTGGATAAAGCACCTGACAGTGTGGAAGCGGGAAACGATATTCCAAAGATTCGAGAACTATCGCATGCTGCTGATCCAACATCGCTAGTTGGCGGAACAAGTGCAGTGTATTTTGATGTTCGTACTGCAAATACGCGCGACAATCGCACGATCATTCCAATTATCTTGTTTGTAATTACTATCATCTTGGGATTACTACTTCGCAGCATCTTGAGTGCAATAGTTCTTCTGGGAACTGTTGTTCTTTCCTACTTTGCAACTTTGGGTGTTTGCGCCCTCGTCTTCAACCATATCTTTGGATTTGCAGGCGGCGACAACTCATTCCCATTGTTTGCCTTCATCTTCTTGGTTGCACTTGGAATTGATTACAATATTTTCTTAATGACGCGCGTACGTGAAGAATCGCAAAAGATTGGTACCCGCAAAGGTGTGATCAAAGGAGTAACTGTTACTGGTGCGGTCATCACTTCAGCTGGTGTTGTCCTTGCTGCAACATTTGCCGTGCTTGGATTATTGCCTCTAGTACCTCTTGCTGAACTTGGCTTCGCAGTTGCTTTTGGCGTTCTTCTGGACACCATCATTGTGCGTTCTATCTTGGTGCCAGCGTTGGTTCATGAGATTGGACCAAAGATCTGGTGGCCATCAAAGATGCAAAAGGAAGCAGCCATAACAGAATAACTTTCGAGTAATAATCGAATAAGATCACCACATGTCTGAAAATAAACTCAAGGCTGGATTAATCGGTTATGGATTAGCTGGAAAAGTTTTTCATGGCCCATTGCTAGCTGGATCCGGCTTTGAGTTAAGTTCAATTCTTACCAACAATCCTGAACGTATCGCTTCAGCTAAAAATGATTTTCCACATGCTTTCATTGCCGAAGATATGAAAGCGCTACTTGATCAAGATCTAGATCTAGTTGTAGTTGCATCTGCAAACGTTGTTCATGCCGAGCAGGCAATACGAGCGATTGAAGCTGGAATCACAGTTGTGATTGATAAACCAGTTGGTCGTAATGTTCGCGAAACCCACTCTATTTTTGATGCAGCCGATAAGGCTGGAGTTAAAGCCTGTGCATTCTTCAATCGCCGCTGGGATAGCGATGCGTTGACTATGAAAAGAGTAATTAAAGGACGTGAAATTGGATCCATCCATAGATTTGAATCACGTTTTGAAAGATTTAGACCCGAACTAAAAATGGATTCATGGCGTGATGACAATGCTGTTGAACAAGGCGGGGGATTACTCCTGGATTTGCAAACTCATTTGATCGCAGGTGCAATCGATCTTTTCGGTCCAGCAGAGGTTTCTTACTGCTCGATGCGTAAAATTCGTGGCGGAACTGATGATGATTGCGTAGTCATACTGAAACATTTAATGAACGTTGATTCTTACCTAACAGTAAGTGCCGTAGCCGGTGGACCAGGCTCGCGGGTGCGTGCGCTGGGTAAGACGGGTGCAGTTGAAATTGAATATTTAGATCCACAGGAAGATCTTTTGAAATCAGGTGCTAAACCAAAAGATGGCAAGTGGGAAATCGGACCTAAATCAACTGGGCGAATTATGCGTGGTGATGATGTTAAAGATTTAGAGATTGAATCAGGCAATTACCCAGCTTTTTATAATCAAGTAGCTGAAGCGATTAAAGGCAATGGAGATATGCCGGTGCCTGTGGCAGATGCAATGGAGGTTGCCCGGCTAATTGACGTAGCTCGGGAGATGTCAATTAGGTGATTATTGTTATTGGCGCTGGAATTGCAGGTCTAAACGCAGCATTAACTTGCCAAAGAGCAGGCCGGGAAGTTTTACTCCTCGAAGCAAGTGATCGAGTCGGCGGAAGAGTTAAAACTGACCAAATTTCTGGATATCAACTTGATCATGGATTCCAGGTTATTAATCCCGCATATCCAGAAGTCAAAAGATTAAATCTGAAACTCCAGCTGCAAAGTATGGAGGCTGGAGTAAAGGTCGCAACGGCTGAAAAGAATTTCATTGTCGCCGATCCATTTAGAAACCCCAAGAACTTGTTTTCGACCTTACGAGCACCAATCGGGAGTATCAAAAGTAAATCTTCCTTAATTACTTATCTACTCAAAAAACAACTAGCTGGAATTGCTAATTTTGAGGTTGAATTAAATTCACAGGGAGTTAACGGACCCTTATACGAAGAAGTTATCCGCCCATTTATGCGTGGCGTTTTGCTTGGCGAGCTGGATCTTGTTGATGCAAAAGTCGGTAAGGAACTTCTAGGTTTCTTTACTAAAGGCACACCAGGTATTCCATTAACAGGGGCTCAAGCCCTCCCGAATCTTATGGCAAAACAAATAGATAAATTGAATCTCAATGAGTCGGTTGTTTTGGTTAACGGAAGAGTTGTGACTACAGATCAAAAAACCTACATGGCTGAGAAAATTATCGTCGCGATTGACGGGGCAAATGCCGCGAATCTGGTACCACAAGTGAATCAACCTAAATTTAATTTTTCGACGACTTGGTATTTCACCACAGCGGATAAAGTGGTTACAGATAACTTTTTAATGGTTGACGGCGAAAGCAGGGGACCGATAGTTAATCTGATTGCACTAGATCAAGTTTCCTCAACTTTTGCGCCAATGGGTATGCAATTACTATCGATCACCACTTTGAAGCCATGCAATGAAAATGAAGTGAGATCTCACCTACGTTTAATGATTGGAAAATTACCGCAAGATTTGCAATTGATTAAGGAGTATCACATTCCTAGATCATTACCGGCTTTCACTCCAAATTACATCAGGTCAAATTTTTTACAAATTTCAGATGAACTTTATATAGCTGGCGATTATTTGAGCGGACCTTCGCAAAATGGAGCGTTGTTATCCGGTCGGCTTGCCGCTGAATCTGCAATTTCTTAAGTATGATGAGCAAATGAAAAATCAAAAAGCCTATTTAGCTGAATTTATTGGAACAACTTTATTGGTTGCGGTAATTGTTGGAGCCGGAACTATGGGAAGTTTGGTTTCGCGTGATAGTGGTGTTGGGTTAATGTTGAATGCGCTAGCAGTGGCAGGCATCCTATGGATATTGATTACAACTTTAGGTTCGATCAGTGGAGCACATTTTAATCCTGTTGTTTCATTAGTGATGGCATTTCGAAAAGCAATTTCAACTACTGATGCTGTCATTTACATAATTTTGCAAATTCTAGGCGCAATCGCTGGTGCAACACTGGCTAATGCGATGTATGAGAAAACTTTAATTGAAATTTCTAAGAGTGACCGTGCCGGATATGGTCAATTTACTGGCGAAATTGTGGCAACCGCCGGACTTATCTTCTTTATAGTCCTGCTATCCAACTCCGATCGTGGCAAAAAAATTCCAACCGCAGTTGCTGGATGGATCGGCGCAGCATTTTTCTTCACATCATCAACCGCTTTTGCTAATCCTGCTGTAACGATCGGTCGAATTTTTACCGGATCAGTAGCGGGGATAAACCCAAACAGCGTTCTTTCTTTTATCCTTGCACAATTGATCGGTGGCGCAATCGGCTTTGGCTTAGCAACTGCGCTAAAAAACAAGTAACGATATGAGTAAACCTTCTGTCTTATTTGTATGCGTACATAATGCTGGTCGATCACAAATGGCTGCAGCTTTCTTGACTTACCTTTCAAAAGGGGCGGTGGAGGTTAGATCAGCAGGCTCGGCTCCGGCAGATTCTATAAATCCGGCAGTAGTTGAGGCGATGCAAGAAGTTGGAATTGATATCTCTCATGAGGTGCCAAAAGTACTTACAACAGAGGCAGTAATTGAATCTGATGTGGTGATCAGCATGGGATGTGGTGATGCTTGTCCGTTCTTCCCAGGTAAGCGTTATTTGGATTGGAAGTTAAATGATCCAGCCGGCCAGGGAGTTGCATCCATTCGGCCAATACGTGATGAGATTAAAACATTAGTCGAAGGTTTGATCGCTGAATTAAAGTAAAAGAGTTTTAATCGGAAACGGTTAATGCGGTTAATGCTGGGGCTACATGTGGGTAATCAAATACAAAACCCGCTGCAGATAACTTTTCGGGAATTACTTTGCTAGAACCAAGCAACTCAGATGAAAAACCACCTAGTGCCAATTTAAGTGCAATTCCTGGAACTGGAAGTAGTGCCGGCCGATGTAATGCGCGAGCTAAGGCTGCAGTGAACTCTGAATTCGTTGCCGGATTTGGGGCAGTGATATTTACCGGCCCGGAAAGATCAGAATCCATCAGAAATTGAATTGCCCGGATTTGATCATGCAAAGTTATCCATGACCACCATTGTTTTCCAGATCCCAATTTTCCACCAACACCAAATTTAAATAATGGCAGCATTTTTCCTAACGCACCGCCGGTTGGATCAAGCACAACTCCGGTTCGGATTTTTACAGTTCTAACAGATGGAGCAAGATCTGCAGCGGCTTCCCATTGTTCACATACTCCGGCTAGAAAATCATCTCCACCACGATCAACTTCGGTAACTGCTCGATCTCCAGTTTCCCCGTACCAGCCAATTGCACTTGCTGAAATAAAAACATCTGGCTTTAACTCTTCAACTGCCGTAGCAATTGTGTGCGTGCTACTTACTCGGGAATTCAGGATTTCGTTTTTATAAGAAGAGGTCCAACGTTTGTCACCTACACCCGCTCCAGCTAAATTTATTACCGCGCTAACTCCAGCAAGGGATGCAATATCGATACTTTCATTTTTAGGATCCCACTGCACTTCATCTGCGCTGGCAACTGGGCGACGGACTAGGCGTAAAACTTCATGACCTTTGTCCCGTAAATCACCTACTAAGGCGCTTCCGATTAATCCGGATGCACCTGTTATAGCAATTTTGCTCATTAGATCCCGAGATCCGATTCAAAGCGACCCTCTTCAAGACGTTCCTTCAATGTGGAAAGGAATCGGGCAGCATCTGCTCCATCAACTATTCGATGATCGTAGGAGATTGCAAGGTAAACCATTGAACGAATTGCAATAGTTTCTCCACCATCTCCATCAGCAACCACAATTGGGCGCTTTACGATCGCACCAAGACCAAGAATTGCTACCTGTGGTTGATTGAGAATTGGAGTATCAAATAGTGCTCCACGTGAACCAGTATTTGTGATGGTAAATGTTCCGCCACTTAATTCATCAGGGGAGATTTTATTATCACGGGTACGAGCAGCTACATCAACGATCCGACGAGCAACGCCACCCAAATTCAAATCACCGGCATCTTTAATTACTGGAACTAGCAATCCGCGCTCTGTATCAACTGCTATTCCTAGATTTTCAGTTCCATGATAAATAATATTTTCACCATCAACTGAGGAGTTCAAGACTGGGTGCTGCTTAAGGGCTTCACATACTGCTACTGCGAAAAATGGCAGGAATGTTAATTTAACACCTTCGCGTTCTTCAAAACTCTGCTTCGCACGATCGCGTAACTTTGAAATCTTGGTGATATCAACTTCGATAACAGTTGTTAATTGAGCACTTGTCTGCAATGACTCAACCATTCGTGAAGCAATAACTTTGCGCAAACGTGACATCGGTACTGCGGTTCCACGAAGAGGTGATGAAGCAGCAGCAACTTTTGGTGCAGACTGTGCAAAAGGCGCAGCACTAGCAGCTGGCGCGCTAGGAATGACAGGCGCAGCAACAGGAGTTGCCACACGAGCACGTTCAGCGGCCTCAAATACATCTTGTTTACGAACTCTTCCACCAACACCGGTTCCGCGAACTGTTGCTAAATCAATTCCAGCATCAGCAGCAATTTTGCGAACAAGTGGAGTTACATAAAGGTCACCGTTGTTTGATGATGGTGCAGGTATTGAATTAAATGGCGCAGCAACTGGTGCAACTGCAACTGGGGGAGCAGCCGGAATAACCGGAGCTTGAACAACCTGAGGTGCCGGTGGTGCAACTGGTGCAGCACCGCTAACTCCAATTGATGCTAACCGCGCGCCAACTGGAACAGTTGTGTCTGCTGGTGCATCAATTGATAAAAGAGTTCCAGCAACTGGTGAAGGAATCTCGGTATCAACTTTGTCAGTAGAAACTTCAAGTAATGCTTCATCAACTGCAATCGCGTCACCAACATTTTTTAACCAACGTGTGACGGTGCCTTCAGAAACAGATTCGCCAAGTGCGGGCATTGAAATTATTGTTGCCGCACCCGAAGCGGATGGGGCTACTGGGGATGCGATTGCTTGAACTACAACTGGAGCAGTGGGCACAGCAACTGGAGGGGCTGGCTTTGGAATTACTGGGGCAGGAGCAGCAGGGATAGGTGCAGCAGCAACTGGAGCGGCGGCAACTGGTGCAGATCCACCTGACCCATCATTAATAATCACTAGATCGGCACCAACCAAAACAGTGCTATCTACCGGAACTAAAATCTTTTCAATGACGCCGGCATAAGGCGATGGGATCTCAGTATCAACTTTGTCAGTAGAGACCTCTAATAACGGCTCATCAATTGCAACAGTATCGCCTTCAGCTTTGAGCCAACGAGTGACCGTACCTTCAGTCACACTCTCGCCAAGTGCTGGCATTGTTACCTTTGCTGACATCTCATCTCCCTTACAAAATCCTGCTGTAAGCCCGAGGGTTTAAGCAGGGTTAGCCTACTAATGAACTTACCCATGTGCATGTAGCGGTTTACCAGCGAGTGCCATATGCGCCTCACCCATAGCCTCAGACATCGTTGGGTGGGCGTGAAGTAACGGCGCCACATCATCAGCGCTAGCTTCCCAATTGTAGATCAATTGCGCCTCAGCCAATAATTCACCAACCCGGCTACCAACCATATGCACACCTAAAACTGCTCCATTTTTTTCTGCTACCAATTTTATTGAACCTGCAGTGCGCAAAATCTGAGATTTACCATTTCCGGCGAGGTCATAATTTAATTCCACAACATCATGTCCACGTTCTTTTGCTTGTGCAGTTGTTAATCCAACTGAAGCAACTTCAGGTTCTGAGTAAGTAACGCGGGGGACACCGTCGTAATTAATTGGACGTGGATTTAATCCAGCAATCTCTTCTGCTACCAAAATACCTTCACCAAAACCGACATGTGCTAATTGCAATGTTGGAATTAAATCGCCAACAGCCCAAACTCCGGGAACATTTGTGCGACATTTGTTATCAACTAAAACATAACCGCGATCCATCGTCACACCAATCTCTTCAAAGCCAACTCCGGTTGAAGAAGGGCCACGTCCTACCGCAACTAGAAGAATATCTGCTTCGAAATCACGACCATCTTCCAAAGTAACTTTAACCCCAGTTGCACTTTCACTTACTCCCGAGAAGCGCACACCAACTTCAAAATTAATTCCACGTTTGCGATATGCGCGCTCTAATAATTTCGAACTTGACTCATCTTCTAGTGGCACAAGATGTGGCAAACCTTCGATGATAAGCACATCTGAACCAAAAGATTTCCAAACTGATGCGAATTCACATCCAATAACTCCGCCACCAAGAACAATCACACTCTTTGGAATGTAATCCAAACTGATTGCATGATCGCTGGTGATAATTTTCTTTCCGTCAATTGTTAAGCCCGGTAAAGATTTGGCATAAGAGCCAGTAGCAAGCACCAAGTTTTTACCGGTATATGTCACGCCATTAACCGCTACTGAGTTAGCAGAAGTAACTTTTCCGTATCCTTCAATGAAATTAACATTTCGAGATTTAACTAAACCTTGCAAGCCTTTGTATAACTTCCCAACAACACCATCTTTATAAGAATTCACTCCGGTCATATCGATTCCGTTAAATTGAGCAAGAACTCCGAAATCCCCGGCTTCCCGTGTGTTATCTGCAATCTCACCAGCATGCAGCAAAGCTTTGGTTGGGATGCATCCACGGTGTAAACAGGTGCCACCCAATTTGCCGGCCTCAATTAATGCCACCGATAGACCAAGTTGGGATGCACGTAGGGCGCAGGCGTATCCGCCACTTCCGCCACCTAATACGACTAGATCAAAAACATCGGCTGCCATCGCGGCGTACCCCCTTCATCTTCTTCATCTTCTTCATCTTCTTCATCTTCTTCATCTTTAAAGTTCGCTCCTTATCCTGCCAGCCTTTACCTTCAGAGCCGAATTGGGATTATTTTGTGATTTGGGCTAATCGCACTAGCGACCGGAGCGCAAAACCGACCCCACCGACTGGGGTGTAGCCGTGCGCGGCACCCTCGTTATACGAGGGTCCAGCGATATCAAGGTGCAACCACGGCAGATCTGGGGCGACAAACTCCTGCAAAAACAGACCAGCGACCAGCATTCCACCCATGCGCTCGCCAATATTGGCTAAATCTGCAACCGGAGAATCTAGGGATGCCCGCAACTCTGGTGGCAATGGCATTGGCCAAAATTGTTCACCAGCAGCATGTGACGCAGTTAAAAACTTTCCACTAAATTCAAAATTATTTGTCATGACCGCAGCAGTCTTGGTACCTAACGCCACAATCTGAGCGCCAGTTAATGTTGCTACATCAATTATTCCATCCAACTTTGGTGCAACTTCAGCAGCCCGAACAAGCACATCTCCAAGTACTAATCGGCCTTCTGCATCAGGATTTAAAACTTCAACAGTTTTGCCGCCGTACATTGTGATTACATCACTTGGTCTAGTTGCGGTATCGCTCACCATATTTTCGGCTAACGGTGCCCAAGCATCAATTGAGATTGGTAATTTCAATTCAGCAATTGCAAATATGGCACCCATGACAGCGGCGGCACCACTCATATCTGATTTCATGGCTTCCATACCTTGAGCAGGTTTAAGAGCAAGACCACCGGTATCAAAAGTTATTCCTTTGCCAACAAATGCAAGATGCGCTTTTGCGCGAGCGGGGCGATAAGTTGCCCGCACTAATCGAGGGGGATTTGCTGAACCTTGACCAACAGCTGTTATTCCACCATAGCCACCACGCTTTAGCGCGACTTCATTAAGAATCTCAATTTTTACATTTGCTGGTGCCTGACTTTTTGCTAATTTTGTAAACCGATCTGGAGTTAAATAACTAGGCGGCATGTTGATTAAATTTCGAGTGAAATTTACTTGCGCAACTATTACCTGAGCATTTCTAATCGCATCTTTAAACTCTTTAGTTGGACTCTTTGGTGTATAAATCTCAATTTTAGTCAGCGGAGATTTTAAATCTTTTGAACCACTGCCGCGGAAATCATGGAAAGCATATGATCCTAAAAGTGCACCTTCGGCAATAGCCTGCAGGTCATCTGCATTACTTGCTGGAAGTGCAAAAGCAGCCCGAGCGTGTGCATGCAATGATCGAGCGGCACTTCCTGCAGCCCGGCGAAGAGTCTCGGAAGAAAATTTCTTTTCAAATTTGCCTAAGCCGGTGAATACCAAAATCCCATGGGTTACATCGGGAACAAACGTAACTTCATCTGCTTTTCCTGTGGCTTTGAAGGAATTCAATATTTGCAATAAATTTTTACTGTCTAATCCCTTTAAAGGAGTGACCAAAACCAGGGAGCCGGTTTCATTCTTGGCAAGACCTATGACTACCGGAGTAGGAGGTGCAGGTGTGGATATTTTTTCGACTAAAGAAAGTTGCGTTGCCAAATTGCGCCCCCGATATTGGTTAATTCCCAGCCAGCCTAGTCAAAAGCGGTAAGTTTGCGCTCATGGAATCGCCGCTATTACAGATACACCAATCCTTAAATGCCAAATTGGGGGATTTCGCTGGTTGGGCGATGCCGCTTGAATATCCAGCTCCGGTTGGCGGGGGAACTTTGACCGAGCATGAAGCGGTGCGCGCCAATGTTGGCATATTTGATGTTTCGCATTTAGGAAAAATAGAAATTCATGGAAGAGGTGCCAAGGAGTGGCTCAACTCCATAATTACAAATGATCTAAACAAAATTTTGCCCAGACAGGCCCAGTACAGCATGTTGTGTAATCAAGATGGGGGAGTGATTGATGATCTGATTGTATATTTAAAATCAGATGAAGCAATTTTTATAATTCCAAATGCAGCAAACTCCGCTGATGTTTTTGCCACGCTTAATGACAAAGTGCCACAAGGTATAAAAATCCAAAATCGGCATAATGATTTTGCAGTGATTGCTCTCCAGGGACCAGCATCCGGTCAAGTTTTAGCTGCTGCTGGATTACCTGTTGAATTAAATTACATGTCATTTACTGAAGTTGATTTCTTAAATGAAAAGATGATTATTTGCCGAACTGGATATAGTGGGGAACATGGTTACGAACTTCTTCCAACTTCGGTGAATGCTGCAAAGCTTTGGGAACTGTTGTCTGAGGAAGTTCTTTCGCATGGTGGAAAAATTTGTGGGCTTGGTGCACGCGATACCTTAAGAACCGAAATGGGTTACCCGCTGCATGGTCATGAATTATCACTTGAAATTTCACCAGTTACCGCCGGATCTTCCTGGGCCGTTGGTTGGCAGAAAGATACTTTCGCTGGAAGCGCTCAGTTGCGCGAAGAAAAAGATAATGGCTCGCTGCGAATTTTGCGCGGTTTGCTTGCAGATGAAAAAGGAATTCCGCGGGCTGGGATGCAAGTCAAAAATTCCCTGGGCGCAGTAATTGGCGAAGTAACTAGTGGAACTTTTTCACCTACATTGAAAAACGGAATCGCACTCGCCTTGGTTGATTCAGTAATTGGCATTGGAGAGCAAGTTTTTGTGGATATCAGAGGGCGCAACTTGGCTATGAGTATTACAAAGTTGCCTTTTGTTCCATCTCATGTACGGTAATAAAATTAGCTTTTCGCATCGATCGTCTTAATGAATTTAAAATTGGTTTCCCGGCTGCTGTAATTAAAGTTGCGGTAAGTACGGCTCTTGGAATATCCCATGCCATCGCAGTAAGAAAATGAAAAACAAAGTAACGATGTAAATTTTCCAAAATTGGGGCTCCGGCAATGAAAGATATTTGGGTATCGGCACCGACTAACCATGGCCAAAGTTGTAGATCCATCAATGCACCAAAAATTAGCCCAGCAAAGAACCCGTAAATTGCCAGCACAATTATTTCAACTCTTTGTTTCTCAAAATTTGGAAGGGCTCCTGCGCCCCATCCGATCCAAGCTGCGGCCATCATTTGGAAAGCTAACCATGGTCCAGCACCACCAGTTAATAAAGCTGATGCAAATAAAACGGTTAATCCAAGTAGAAATCCAAATCGTTTTCCTAAGGCGCGACCACCCAAAATTATTAAGAACCAAATTGGTTCAATACCGATAGCTCCTGCGCCAAATATTCGCAATGCGGCTCCAGTTGCAGTAAGCACTCCTAAAAATGCCAAACTTTTTACATCTAGATCACCTTGCGTTAACTCAATTATCAAGATCAAAAGCGCTATCGGCATTAGCGCTAAAAATAAATATTTTGCTTGTCCATTATTTTCGACTTGTTCTGCAGAAATGAAAAGCGGCCACGCAAAAGCGAAAAATCCAATGATGGAAGCAAAACCAAGAAGTGGAGTTGATTTATTCATTATCCTCACCCAGATCAACTCTGCTCAAGAGCGGAAGTAATCTCTGAAAAGGTTAACCATTTTCCGGGAGCTAAAATTTTTGAGATTTGCGGAGCAAATGCTGGTGATGAAGTGAGGATTTCAAGCGTACTTCCATCGGCGATTTTTTCACCCTCGGCAAGGAAGATCACTCGATTTGCAACTTCAGCAACCAATTCAACATCATGCGTAGCTAAAATTACAGAACGCCCTTCAGCTGCCATCGCTCGCAATATTTTAATTAGCCTTAACTTGGCTGAGTAATCAAGACCTCTTGTTGGCTCATCAAGAATTAATAATTTTGGTGAAGCAGCAAGAACTATTGCTAAGACTAAAGATAAACGCTGGCCTTCAGATAGATCTCGCGGATGTGCGCTCTCTGTTATATCGGGCAACAACTGATTTAATATTTTGTAAGTAGTACCCGGGGCCACCTGAGAATCGCGATCCGCAAAAGTACATTCTTGCAAAACTGATTCCCCATAGAGGAGATCTGTCGCTTCTTGCGGAACAAAACCAACAAGGGAGATCAGCGCTTTACCGTATAATTCAGCAGCGGGTACGCCATTTAAAAGTACTTGACCGCTTTTAATAGGAGTGATTCCAACGATGCTTCCAAGCAGAGAACTTTTTCCAGCTCCATTTCTACCCATGATCGCAACTACTTCACCTTCGCATACTTCTAAATCAATTCCGCTGAGTGCAAGTTTTTTCTCATACTGCACTACCAACTTTTTGATCTCCAAAATTAATGGAACTGTTTTTTTGCTAGGTGATTTACGAATCGGGGGAGATAAGTTAGCTAATTTTTCTCGTAAGGGTTCGGCCAATCGACGCGCATCACGAACTGTTAATGGGAGTGGGCTCCAATCTTGCTCTTTGCCAAGCAAGACAACCGGTGGTGCCGATGAAGATTGCGCCATAATTTCTTCCGGTAAACCAATTCTTACTTGGCCACTATTTTCCTCACCCAGTACGTGAATGATCCGATCTACAAATTGTAATACTCGTTCTAGCCGGTGCTCAGCGATAATGATTGTTAAACCTAAGTCATGTACTAATCGCCCCAAAATAGATAAAACTTCTTCAGCCGCTATCGGGTCGAGTGCACTGGTGGGTTCATCCAGTAGTAAAACTTTTGGATGCATCGTTAATACTGCTGCGATCGCGACACGTTGAGCTTCGCCTCCACTTAATGTGGAAAGGGCGCGATTTCTCAGTTGTGCCAATCCCAATAAATCCAAAGTTTCTTCGACCCGTTTACGCATCACCTCACTAGGAATCCCCAAAGATTCCATTCCAAAAGCGATCTCTTCCTCTACCGTATCTGTGACAAATCCTTCTGCAGGGCTTTGCCCAACGATGCCGATTGAATCGACCAATTCACGCGGCCGGTGCATTCGGGTAGATCTGCCAGCAACGGTAATTTCACCCGAAAGAATGCCACCAGTGTGGTGTGGAACCAATCCATTTATTAATTTCAAGAGTGAAGATTTACCGGAACCTGTCTGTCCCATGATTAAGAGCAATTCCCCTTCGGGAACAGAGAAGGTAAGTTCATTAAAAATAGTTTTCTGGGCCTGCGGATAAATAAGTGAAACTTGATTAAAGGTAATCACAACGCAACCCCCGTAACCATCTGGCTCTCTTTAGGAGCAACAAAGAGTGGGGAGATCGCCAAGATGAAGATTGCTAAAGTGGTAAAAATGCTCTCATTTTTGTAAAAACCTAAAGAGATCAAAGTAATTGATGTCGCAACTACGACCCATTCGGCGCGTTCCCATATCTGTGGCCGGTAGCGAGTGCGTTTTGTAGATTTATTCGCCACAAGTAATCCAGCCACAAGTAAAATCATTCCAATTCCAAAAGCAATGGCAGCACCCTCGATTGCAGCTAAAAATAAAGAAACTCCAATTGTGATTACTACTACTGAACTCAGTAAAATTTGGGATCCAAATCTGCGTTCAGTTGAAGAATCGTTAAAGCCATAGCCGCGAGATTCCATGGCCGCACCAAGATTAATCGCCCTTTGCAGCGAATCTTCAAAAATTGGAACCGCTATCTTGCGAAAGGCGATTCGCTGCTGATCTCCACGCAATCTCCGGGCTTGCTTAACTCTTTGAATGGAAGTTACAAAGTGTGGAATTAGAGTAGTAGAAATAATTAGCGCAACACCAGCTTGGTGCATTACTCCAGGAAGAGCGCGCAATCCTTGTTTTGGATTTGCTAAAGCGCTTGCTGCCGAAATCGCAAGAATTAAGGTAAAAAAAGTTAAACCCTCAGTCGCGGTAATCGCTAGCCGTTCAGATGTGACCGGCCCGCCTATTCGAATGCCCGCCATCCAATCTGGAAGTGGAATGGTGGGCAAATTAAATAAAGTATTCCCGGGAATCGGAACTGAAAGGCTCACTCCAATAATCATGCGAATTGAAAATGCGATCAATCCCAACTGGACTCCAATTGCAAATGCTTTAGCCCAAGGCTGGTCGCTCTTTTTAGAATAAACGACCATTGCAGCCCCGATACATAAAAGTATCAATGCAAGCGTTCCTGGAGTTTGACTGGCAGTAACTGCGATGCCAAGACCCCAAGCCCACCAAGCAAATGGATGCAATGATCGTTGATTCATTAAAAATTACTTCAAGCCGGCTGGCGTCTTGATAGCTTTTTCGCTGCACTCTTTTTTAGGGAAAGCCGCAATTGAACAGATCATTCCGGATGCGTTGCTTCTAATTTTGGTTGCTTTATTCAAAAGATCAAAACCAGTAGCTTTCATTGGAAGTACAACACATTTGCTAAATGCTT
Organism: Actinomycetes bacterium; assembly: GCA_014190175.1. Next base: position 44,424 of record BJFZ01000006.1, read on the forward strand.
TAGGTGCCGTCTCGCCTTTAGGGGCAATTACTTTTGGCCCAAATTCGACAACCAATGCGATTCGTTTTTTGCCTGCAACTGCAGCAGTGCTTCCGCAGATACTTTCAAAATTTGGCGCCGCTTTCGGAGCTCCGGTATTAATCACTTCACCAGCAAATGTAAATGCGAATCCTTCTACCGATCCATCTGCAATATTTACAGTTGGTCCAGTCATTGCAGTAGTCCATTTACTTTCACCAGGTTTTGCTTGGTAATAACCCCAATAACGGTAGCCAGTGTCACTAGCCGCATGTGAAATCGGGTTTCCAATTGATAACGCGAGTATCAAAAAGGGAATTACTTTTTTTAACTTGTTCATCTTTTTCATTTTAAATTGTGAACCTTTCGAAAAAGGGCCCACAAGGCGATCCCGACTTTTATCGCAATAAAAAACCGCCCACTAAATTAATAGCAGACGGGCGAATTACGCGAGCCAAGTGACTCGGAACTCCGCCCCGTAAACCACGACGGGTGGTATCCAAACAACTTTTAATTGATAGGTAATCCGACTTATTGAGATTGCCAGCATTTTCAGCGGCAAAATCAACTTACGGTTGCGGGTCAGCGTCGGAATTTCACCGATCTTCCCCTATCAAGCAAAGGTATTAAGTTGGTATTAAGTTGGCATTAAGTTGGTATTAAATTTTGATCCTGCAGTCGGATCTTAACCCGCAACTAGCCAAAAGCAACTCTGGTGCCATATCTTTTGGCCATGGAATATAGACGCCTTGGCAGTACCGGAATGTATGTCTCTGAAATCTCATACGGAAACTGGATCACTCACGGTTCCCAAGTTGAAGCCGATGAAGCGGTTAAATGTGTTCATGCTGCCCTCGATGCTGGCATAACCACCTTCGACACCGCCGATGTTTACGCAGGTACGAAAGCTGAGACCGTACTAGGCAAAGCCTTAAAAGGTCAGCGCCGTGAATCTTATGAACTTTTCACCAAGGTTTTTTGGCCAACCGGAACCGGAAAAAATGATCGCGGTCTATCCCGCAAGCACATCATGGAGTCAATCAATGCTTCTTTAAAACGTCTACAAACAGATCACATTGATCTATATCAAGCACACCGTTTTGATTACGAAACCCCACTTGAAGAGATGTTAAAGGCTTTTGATGATCTGATTCGCCAAGGAAAAGTTAATTACATCGGTGTATCTGAGTGGCGCGCCAGCGAGATTTCTGCTGCACTGAAAATTCAAGATGCGATGGGTTATGACCGTTTTGTTTCAAGCCAACCGCAGTACTCAATGCTTTGGCGAGTAATTGAAAAAGAGATTGTTCCGCTTTCTGAGAAAGAGGGAATTGGCCAAATAGTTTGGTCACCAATCGCTCAAGGAGTGCTCACCGGAAAATACTTGCCGGGCAAGAAAGCACCAACTGGATCACGTGCCACAGATAAGAAGAGTGGCGCAAATATGATCTCAGGTTGGATGCGCGATGAGGTACTTGAAGGCGTTCAGAAACTTGTACCAATCGCGCAATCAGTTGGACTCTCTATGGCCCAACTTGCCATTGCTTGGGTATTGCAAAATAAAAACGTATCAAGTGCAATCATCGGCGCCTCTAAAGCCAAGCAGGTAAAAGAAAATGTCAAAGCGGCTGGAGTGATATTAGAACCAGCAATTATGAAAGCTATTGATGTTGCAATTGGTGGTCTAGCCGAACGCGATCCAGCCAAAGGTAAGAGTCCGGAAAAGCGACCTTAATTAAATTTTTCGCCGCGCTTAACTAATGGTGATGGGCTGCGCAATCTTCTGATTTGCGTGCTGCGCAACCATGCGTAAACGGCCAATCCCTTTAACTTTTCTTCAGGGAACTTTGCCGCAACTTGGGCTTTGATTTTGCGGCCCATGAGAAATCCATCAACAAATGAGACCATAATCACCGTATACATAAATAGAGTTGCCAAAACCTTGATTCCATCACTTGGGATAATTGACAAAAGTAAGACAACCATAAGTAATGGCATAAAAAATTCAGCTACTGAGTATCTGGAATCTACATAGTTACGCGCAAATTTCCGGGCTGGTCCTTTATCGCGAGTTGGCAATGCTCGTTCTTCCCCGCGCATATATGCGCCACGCAACTCTTCACGTTTTTTTCGCTGCTGTGCTTTAAGTGATTTGCGATCAGCTTTATTAACCGCAGGGGCTAATGATCTGCGTGGGCGCTTTGCTTCCGCTTCGCGGCGCGTTGGAGTTGGACGGCCTTTACCTTCATTGCTCTGTGGTTCACTCATAAATTAATCCTATTCTAAATTTCTTTAAGGCAGAGCGAGCATTTGATCTAAAGCTATTTTGGCGTATTTGGCAATCTTTGGGTCAACGGTGATCTGATTTAGCAGCCGGCCTTGCACCAAAGATTCCATCACCCAAACTAAATGTGGTAAGTCAATCCGGTTCATTGTTGAGCAGTAACAAACAGTCTTATCTAAAAAGACAATTTCTTTGTCGGGATTGTTGGCGGCTAATCGGCGCACCAGATTTAACTCAGTTCCGACCGCCCACTTTGAACCAGCAGGGGATTGGGCAACTGTTTTGATGATTGATTCAGTTGATCCAACTACATCTGCAGCTGATACAACTTCATATTGGCACTCTGGATGTACTAAAACCTTAACTCCTGGAATTCTCGCCCTAACTTCATTTACTGAATCAACTGTGAAACGACCATGCACCGAACAATGTCCACGCCACAAAAGAATTCGGGCGCTCTTTATTTGCGCATCTGTTAACCCACCATTTTCTTTCCATGGGTTCCAAACTGCGCAATCATCCAAGGAAAGACCTAACTGTAAAACGGCAGTGTTACGACCTAAGTGTTGATCAGGAAGAAACAAAACCTTTTCGCCTTTTTCTAACGCCCAGGCCATAGCTGTTTTTGCATTAGAGGAAGTGCAAACGGTCCCACCATGCTCACCAGTAAATGCTTTTATCGCTGCAGATGAATTCATATATGTAACTGGAATAGTTTTATCTGCAACGCCAGCTGCGGTAAGTGCATCCCAACATTGCGCAACTTGCTCGCTATTTGCCATATCGGCCATAGAACATCCAGCGGCTAAATCCGGCAAAATAACTTTTTGCGAATCATTAGTTAAAATATCTGCACTTTCAGCCATGAAGTGCACACCACAAAAAATAATGAACTCTGCTTCAGGTCTTGCTGCTGCATCTTTAGCCAGCTTGAAAGAATCACCCATAACATCTGCAAATTCGATTACTTCATCGCGTTGGTAATGATGACCAAGGACAAAGGCCCGGCTACCTAATGCTTTGCGAGCTGCGCGAGCGCGTTCAACTAAATTTGGGTCGCTAACTGCTGGAAGTTCTCCTGGACAGGAGACTCCGCGTTCGCTCGCTAAATCCACTCCACGGCCAAGTAGTAAAAGGTCAGTTATTGATGTTGCCACTTAGCAATTCTCTCAGGTTTGCCACTCACCTCGCCACATCAGGGCGCGCGGGAAGGTTTTTGGTGGGTCGATGGTTCTCTTTTATGGCACGATTAGACCAACACGGGAGGTCGTAATGAGCACAACAGAGGTAAATCTTTCAACGGCAGGAATCGGCTTAACTGATGGTGCTGCGCTAAAAGTGCGCGCCTTGCTAGATCAAGAGGATCGCAATGACCTCAAATTACGTGTTGCAGTACAACCTGGTGGATGTTCCGGATTGCGCTACCAACTTCAGTTTTATGATCGCACTCTTGAAGGTGACTCAAGTAGCGAATTTGGTTCAGTAGCTGTGGTTACCGACAAGATGAGTACCCCATATTTAATGGGTGCCACAATTGATTTCGTAGATACCATCGAAAAGCAAGGTTTCACCATCGACAATCCAAATGCCGGTGATTCATGTGCTTGCGGAGATTCTTTTAATTAATTTAATTAATTTGTTTAATTTCAAGGAGTACCTCGCGTGAAGATCGCGGTAACCGGCTCGGTAGCCACTGATCATTTAATGACATTTCCGGGACGGTTTGCCGACTCAATTGTTGCTGGCTCGATCGAAAACATCTCCTTATCCTTTTTAGTTGATGAACTTGATGTTCGTCGCGGTGGCGTTGGTGCAAATATAACTTTTGGCATGGGAGTGCTTGGCCTTACTCCAATTTTGATCGGTGCGGTTGGTAGAGATTGGGATGATTACAACTCATGGCTCACTAGACATGGAGTTGATACTTCATCTGTAAAAGTTTCTAGAACCCAATTAACAGCAAGTTTTACGGTTACCACCGATAAAGAGTTAAATCAGATTGCATCGTTTTATCCAGGAGCAATGAGTGAAGCCCGTGATATTGAACTTGGACCAATCATCGATAAATACGGGGGCGTCGATCTAGTAGTAATCACTCCAGATAACCCAGATGCAATGGTGCGCCATACGGAAGAGTGCCGCCATCGGGGTGTTGATTTTGCGGCAGACCCTTCACAACAATTAGCGCGCTTAGATGGCGAAGTAATTAAAACTTTAATTGATGGAGCAAAGTATTTATTTTTAAATGAGTATGAGATGGCTTTAGCTTTACAAAAAACTGGATGGAGTGAGGCTGAAGTTTTGGATCGAGTTGAGATGCGAGTAATCACTAGAGGTTCAAAAGGTGCGCGCATTGATTCGAAAAACTTTGCACCTATTGAAATTTCGGTTCCAAAAGAAAATGGCAAAGTTGATCCAACGGGAGTTGGAGATGCATTCCGCGCTGGCTTTCTTACCGGATTAAGCCACAAGCTTTCATTGGAACGGTGTGGTCAAATCGGTGCGATGTTGGCGACTTATGTTGTAGAAACAAAAGGAACTCAGGAGTATCGGTTTACAGCAGCGGAATTTGTAGCGCGTTTTGAAACAGCTTATGGTAAAAGTGCTGCTTCAGAATTAGCTGCATTCCTCAACTAGATCCTAATTAGATTTTGTAATTAAAAAATTATCAGTTGAAATAACTTTAAATTCATTTCCGGTCATTCGAGCCCAAGCGGTTAGATCAGCAGCGGTTGCTGGATCATCTGAAAGTAAAAGTACCTCCTGGCCTAATTCAGATTCTTTGATCTTTTTGCTCAATTCAATAATCGGCAGCGGACATCTCTTGCCACGACAATCCAGTTCTGTAGCCATTTTAATTTTCACGTAACTTTGAAATTATGCCCGGAAGAAGTGCCAACAATTTAGTTATCTCGCCATCTTGCACATCATGATTCAAGTTGATTCGCATATTGCCATGAGTTAACAATCCCATAGCTTTAAGTACATGACTTGGTTCCAGAGCGGATGCCACACAAGCAGAACCTGAGGCAACTGAGAACCCTTCGATTTCAAGGGCTGCAACTAATTGCTCACTTGATACATTCAAGAAGGATAGAGAGATAATGTTGGGCAAAGTCGATTCCGCATTTCCGGCGATATCAACATCGGAAATAGTTTGTTTAACATGATTGCGAACCCGTTCAATTAAAGATTTTAACCGAGTCGAGTTTGCGGCTTCATCGGCAATCCAATGCTCCAGCGCACTTGCTGCAGCTAGCGCTAATGGAATTGAAAAACTATTTGGAGCCCGAGTTGGTCTGGTGTGCGGAAGTGGATTAGACCATCGTGTTCCATTTTTTAGCGCAAATACTCCTACCCCAGAAGGACCATTCCAAGAACGCGCATCAAAATGCAAAGTTGACCAATATGAAGGCTTTACAAATCGGGCACCGGAAGCAGTTGTATCTATATGTAGGTGCGCATTTTGGGCGACGACCGCTTTAGCGATTGCCTTAATATTTTGAATAACACCAGTTTCAATATTGGCACTTTGGATTGCGACAATTGAGTTTGGTTGCAAAGTTTGGGTTAGAAGTTCCAAATCAATCACTCCATTAATATCGACAGATATCTCAAAAGATTGTTTTGATTTACCCCGCATGCCGATAATTTCAGATCGCTCAGTCGCACCATATATAAAGGGTGAAACCCCGAATCCGGGCGCCCCCCAAATGGCAATCGGTGAGATCAGTTCTGGCTCGCCCCAAAGTTCAATCTCATCAACTTTAAGGCCCAAAGATTTCGCAATCGATTCTCGCGCTTGAGCCAAAAGCGCTTGGGCTTGACGACCTTGGCTCGAGATTTGAGTCGGGTCAGCCCATCCCTGGTCAAAGGCATCAAGCAAGATTTGGCGCGCTTTCGGATGTATGGGGTGTTGCCCCTCATATTTTCCCGCTGTGATGATCCCCACGAGGAGAACGCTACTGCCTGCTGCAAATGATGCGAAGTCGGGCACTATCCTTGCGGAGTGCCTCTTCCAAGCCGAGCAATCAAGCGCAAAACCTTTCGTTTTGCTCCACCCTTATCACCCTTATCACCCTTATCACTCTTAGCAATTGGAT
>BJFZ01000007.1 GCA_014190175.1 Actinomycetes bacterium
ATAGCGACAACAGTTAATCCAGCTTTTTTAGCATTTTCTAGCATCTCAAAAGGTTTATCAGTGCCATCGCTAGCCGTCGTATGTGTGTGTAAATCAATCATTTTTCTGCACCTGATCAACCTGTAGAGAAGCGGATTTTGTAGCCACTAACCCTGATCCCAATAACAATAAAATCAAGCCAGGAATTACTCCAGCCGGTGGAATTTGGTCTAACCACCAAACTGCTAACAAAGCACCGACGGGAAGTTCAAAAAATACAATTAAAGAAACGACAGTTGGTGAAACCCTTTGCAACACCTGATTAAACATGGTGTGCCCCAAAATTTGCGCTCCTACAATCAAACCAAGAACCAATAACCATTCATATCTTGGATAATCAATAATCGGAGCATCAGTAAATAGCACGACTACAAAACAAGTTGCGGCACAAACAAAATAACAAACGGTTGTGTATGTCGTAGTGGAAATTTCGCGAAGTACATGCCCGCCAGAAATTACATAAGCCGCTGATAATGCCGCTCCTAGTAATGCAATTAAATCTCCAACAAGTGCTCTGGTTGATAGCTGCCAATCAATTCCGGTAATTATTAATACGCCAACCATTGATATCGCCATGCCAAGCCAAACTTGCATGGCCACTTTGGCTCCGCGCATCCGGACCCAGATTGCGGCAAATATTGGTTGCACCGCTGTTATGGCAACACCACTTGCCACACTTGTTAAACGCATAGATGCAAAAAAGCAGATGAAATGCAGAGCAAGAAAAACACCAGCAATCACTGACCAAAGCCATGCATTGCGACTCATCCTGTGCCATTCGCCACTTCTTAATGCAAACGGAAGTGAAAAAAGCGCGCCGCCTAAATTGCGCCAAAAAATTGCAACTGGAACTGCCATCTGACCCAACGCGATCAATGGCCCTGAAGTGCCGATGCCAAAAATTCCAATAATTAAGCGGCCAATATCAGCCGGTTTTATACCTTTAGCGCCGCTGGTAGCGATCTCTGGAGCAGACATGAGTCTGACCCTAGCGGGTACCCTTAGCCTTATGAGCGGCGCAATCAACCTATCGAATCGAATTAATCGAGTCTTTATCGCGCGCCTATCCGGAACCGCAGTTTTTGACCCTGCCGGTGACCAAGTCGGAAAGGTGCGCGATGCAATCGCGACCCTACAAAGTGGCTCAGCGCCACGAGTTTTGGGATTAATTATTGAAGTGCCACCACGTCGGCGGATCTTTATTCCAATTACCCGGGTGACTTCAATTGAACCAGGGACTGTAGTTATTACCGGATTACTAAATGTCCGCCGTTTTCAACAACGACCAGGTGAACTTCTGGTGCTCGGTGAGTTTCTAGATCGTGCTATTAATTTAACTGAAACTGGGGAGCGAGTTGTAATCGAAGATATCGCGATGGAACAAAATCGACGCGGTGATTGGCTACTAAATAAAGTTTCGGTTTCGCGCAAACATTCTGGATTGCGCCGACGTGGTCCAAGTATGACTGTGGATTGGAGTGAAGTTTCAGATTTCACTACCTCTGAATCAGAACATGGCGTTTCAAATTTACTTTCTACTCTTGTTTCACTACATGCAGCCGACCTTGCAAGTGCTCTGCAAAATCTTTCTATGCACCGTCGAATTGAAGTTGCTCGCGCCCTTGATGATGAGCGCCTTGCTGACGTACTTGAAGAAATGAACGAAGAAGAGCGAGTCGCACTTATTGCTCAATTAGAAGGTGAGCGCGCCGCCGATGTGCTCGGTGAGATGGATCCTGATGACGCTGCAGACCTCTTGCGCGAAGTTGGTAGTGAAAAAGCCGAGACCCTTTTGCAGTTGATGGAGCCAGAAGATGCTGAAGATGTCCGGCGTCTGATGACTTATGAAGATTATTCTGCTGGTGGAATGATGACAACCGAACCAATCGTTCTTGCTGCTGATAATACTGTTGCAGAAGCACTTGCTGCACTTCGGGGAAGTGACATTACTCCAGCTCTGGCTTCGCAAATTTATGTCACTCGCGCTCCATATGAAACTCCTACCGGAAAGTTCCTCGGAATTGCGCATTTCCAACGATTATTGCGTGAACCTCCAGCAACGTTGCTAGGTGCGGTAATAGATACCGAGAACGAAGCACTTTCTGCGGATAAAAATCTCGCTGAAATTTCTTCCTACTTTGCTACATACAACTTAGTTGCAGTTCCGATTATCGATTCAAATGATCGGTTGCTTGGAGTTGTGACAGTTGATGACGTGCTTGACCACTTACTCCCTGAAAACTGGCGTAACGCAAATGAAGGCCATTTAATGGGAAGAACGGAGACACTCTCATGAGCAAGCGTCTAGATTTGCCGCGCTCAATGAAGCGCTCTTTCCGATTTGGATTTAACTCAGAAGCTTTTGGCGTGCTCTCAGAGCGCTTTGCGCGTTTTCTAGGCACTGCGAATTTCTTGGTTTATATGAGCGGTTTTGTTATTTCATGGGTTCTTTGGAACTCACTTGCTCCTGCCAACCTTCGGTTTGATGATTTCCCATTTATTTTCTTAACTTTAATTTTATCTTTACAGGCATCTTATGCAGCACCTCTTATCTTGCTCGCCCAAAATCGCCAGACTGACCGCGATCGCATCCAATTTGCTGAAGACCGCGCACGTGATGAGCGCAACTTGGCTGATACCGAGTACATCACTCGTGAAATTGCATCTTTACGCACTGCACTAAATGATGTGGCAACTCGTGACTTCATCCGTGGTGAAATTCGTGACTTACTTAGTGAAATTAAAGAGAGTAACGAAAAAGATTAAATTACTTGGTAAAAAGCGGAAGCGGCTTACCGGCAAGAGTTTTATTGCGCTTTAACAATGCATCGGCTAATTGATAGATTGCTTGCGCTGCAGGAGTTTCTGGATCACCTAACACAATTGGTTTGCCACTATCTCCGCCGGAGCCAAGACGTGGATCAAATGGAATTTGAGCAAGTAGCGGAACTTCGAAACCAGTTAGAAGTGAAAGCCGGCGCGCGCTTTCAGCGCCTCCACCACTTCCAAATAGTTCAACAACCGGCCCGCCTGGAATCAATGGGGATGGGGACATATTTTCAACCACCCCAGCAATATGTTGCTTTAATTGGTGCGCAATTCTTCCAGCTCGTTCGGCAACCTCTGCAGCGGCAACTTGTGGTGTTGTAATGACAATAATTTCAGATGATGGAATTAGTTGTCCGAGTGATATCGCCACATCGCCAGTTCCTGGTGGAAGATCCAGAAGTAAGAAATCTAAATCTCCCCAATATGCATCTGCCAATAATTGTTCTAGGACTTTATGCAACATCGGTCCGCGATATGCGACTGCATCATCACGTTCTGGTTTAAACATCTCCATTGAAGCAACCCGGATTCCATAATTCTCAGGTGGAATAAAGGTAGTGCTATCAATCGCAGTGGGTCTCGCGCCAAGCATTCCAAGCAATCGTGGAATGGAGTGACCATAAACATCAGCATCTAAAATTCCAACAGTTTGTCCGCGTTGGGCTAAAGCCACAGCAAGGTTGGCGGTCAGGGAAGATTTTCCAACGCCGCCTTTGCCAGAAGCAATTCCAAAAACCCGGGTAAGTGATGAAGGTTGCGCAAAAGTAATTACTCGGTCTGGCGCTCCTCCGCGAATAATCTTTTTTACATTCTCTCTTTGTGCTTCGTTCATTACATCGTACTTAACTCCAACTTCGACAACCCCTGGAACATCTGCAAGCGCTTTTTGGATTTCGCTAAAAATCCGATCTTTCATTGGGCAGCCTGAGATTGTTAAGTAGATTTCAATTTGAGCGATTCCATCTTTGAATGTGACGCTTTTGACCATTCCCAATTCAGGAAGTGGTTTGTGAAGTTCAGGATCAATCACCTTATTTAGAGCAAGATTAATTAACTCAATTACGGACTCAGACATTTATTACGGTGCTTCTGGATCTAATTTTGCATTATTGACCGGCTGATCACTTTCATTGTTTTCATCCAAAACCGAATCCATTTGCTTCCGAATGAAAGTTTTTGGATTCAAATCTGCGATATCCAAATTTTCAAAACCTGGCCCCAGATTGTCCCGTAATTCAGCAGTTGCGTTAGAGGTAAATCCTTTTACTTTGTGCAGAAATTTAGCGGCATCAGAGGCGAAAGTTGGCAGCCGTTTTGGCCCAAGCAGCATTAGCGCCACTACGCCAAGTCCCAAAATTTCACCGGCACCAATATCGAACATGGTGCCATCTTAATCCTTAATCTGAAGAAGCTGCCAAAACTACTGTGACAGTCCGCTTGCTGCCATTTGCTGACAACAACAATTTCACTGAATCACCTGGTTGTTTGGCTCGAACTGCCACTATTAATTCATCAGCAGAATTAACACTTTTTCCATCAATTCCGATGATCGTGTCTCCCGCAACAATTCCAGCTTTCGCGGCAGGGCTGCCCGCCAAGACTTCTGCGATACGTGCACCACCACCTGAATATCTAATATCAAGCGATACTCCGATAACCGGATGTGAAGATTTGCCAGTCTTAATTAATTGCTCTGCTGTGCGACGAGCTTGATTAATTGGAATCGCAAATCCAAGTCCAATTGATCCAGTCTGAGATGAAGATGAATCTAAAGTTGCAATCGCTGAATTTATGCCAATCACTGCGCCAGATTTATCAACCAACGGCCCACCAGAGTTTCCCGGATTGATCGCAGCATCTGTTTGCAATGCATTAATAAATGAACTTTCGGTATTTCCACTGCCGGCGGTTACTGCACGGTCTTTGGCACTAATGATTCCTGATGTCACAGTTCCAGCCAACCCAAGTGGTGAACCAATGGCTATGACGCTGTCCCCGACTTGAACTTTGTCACTATCTCCAAATTGCAACGCTCTCAGATTTCTTAAATCGACTTTAACAACTGCTAAATCGTATGCAGAATCTCTTCCAACTATTTTCCCATTTACAGTTTTACCATCACTAAATGAAACTCTAAGTGAGCCACCATTGGCTACGCCTTCCACCACATGGTTATTTGTTAAAAGATATCCGTCAGATCGAATTACAAAACCAGTTCCAGCGCCACCTTCTGATCCATTTCTTACGGAGATGGAAACCACTGAAGGCAAAACTTTTGCTGCCAATGCTGAAATTGAATCAGGGGCCCGCTCAATTGAATTATCGACTGAAACAAATTTTGCTCCTGAATCGAAAAGAGATCCGCCGCCGGCATTTCCGATTACTCCACCTATCGCGCCAGCGATAACGGCCATCGTAACTGCAACATTAAATGGAATGTATCCCTTACGTTTTCTTGACTGTCTTGATGGTGGTAACGAGTTGAACGTGCTGTTGGCATTAATAGCGCTTTGTTGCGGAGCAGCAAATGAACGGGGCAGTTCAGGGGCATCGCCATCTGAATTGCTAGGCGTTGACCACCAACCTGGTTCACTCATTTAAAGCTCCTGACTAAATCGAGACGAAGTAAAGCCTAATTAAATTACGGTAATTATGAGACATGAAAATTAAGGAATCATGAGAGTTTGCTGGGTGCTTTAAGGGCAACTAGCAGACCATCCCCAATCGGTAGTAAAAGGGTAAGCCAACGAACCCGGTCACTGCGAACTCCACGGATCGCCTCACGAAGCGAGACCGTCACCTCATCACGCTGTGAAAGATCGGCAACTTTTCCATCTCGCATTGCATGGTCAATTACTAGCGCGCCTCCTGGGCGCAAAATTCGGTATGCATCTTCCACTAAATGTTCGCTACCAATTTCGCGAAGAACCACCATGTCATAACCTTCATCGGTAAGTCTGCGTAAAATTTCAGCGCCTTCTCCATTAATGAGCCGCACTCGGCTTGGAGCAATATCTTCATCTTCTAGCGCCGCACGTGCCATTTGCAAATGTTCAGCTTCTGCATCGATCGATGTAATAACTGAATTCTCATCACACCCTCGCAATAGCCACAATGTGCCAACAGCGCTTCCGCAACCAACTTCAACAATTGCTTTGGATTGCAAAGCTGCTGCTAGAAATTTTAATGTTGCTCCAGTTCCAGTTGAAGTTTCATTACTTCCTAATTCAACTCCACGTGCACGTGCTTCTTGAATAATCTCATCTTCAGTTATAAAACTTTCAGCAAAGGTATGCATCTGTTCAATTTTCATAGCGAACTTATCCATTCCACAAGCAATCGAACTCCAAAACCCGTTCCACCTTTAACATTTTCGCCGGCATCTACTTCAGAGCGAGCACTTCCGGCGATATCTAGATGCACCCATCGACTATCGCCAGCAAAATGCTCTAAGAAAAGCGCTGCGGTAATTGAGCCGCCAGAAACATGTGGCTTATCTCCCAAATGATTGAAATCCGCAATTGGCGAAGCAAGCGATGGAATGTAATCATCAACCAATGGCATATGCCAAACTCGATCTCCAGATTTTTCGCCGATCTCTTGCAACTGTTTCGCCAGTTTTTGATCGCGGGTATACATCGCACCATGTTGGCGGCCAAGACCGAGTGTTGCGGATCCAGTAAGAGTTGCAATATCTAGCAAATAATCGGGTTTCAATTTTGTATTTGCATAAGCAAGTCCATCTGCTAATACCAATCGTCCTTCTGCATCTGTATTTCTAACTTCAACAGTAGTTCCACCATAATGAGTGATTACATCTGAAGGGCGCTGAGATGTTGCTGAAAGTAAATTTTCGGCACACATTAATAAGCCAGTTACTCGGACATTTAACCCAAGTGCGGCAATCGCTTTCATTGCTCCGATTATTGCTGCAGCTCCTGCCATGTCACTTTTCATCGCAACCATGGTGTCGTAAGGGCGCTTCAATGAAACACCACCGGTGTCAAACATAATTCCTTTACCTACTAAAACCACATGTGGAACTTTTCGTTTAGTTTTGTGGTAAAAAAGTTCAATCATTACAGGTGGGCGTTTTGGAGATGAGTTTCCTACTGCGCGCAATCCACCAAATTTTGCTAGATCCGCCCCCGTATGTACTTTGATTTCAATCTCACTTCGCGAAAAAGCGCTCTTTGCTTGCTTTGCCATCCATTGGGGACTTTTCATATTTGCAGGAGTATGAATCAAATCTCTAGTTAACCAAACTGAACTCAAAATTGTTTTCGCACTTACTAAATCTTCTGCACGCATACCAAATATGCCGATAGTCGGAACTTTTACTTTTGCCGCGGCCCCAGTTTTTAAATTCCAAGAGTAATTTGCAAGACCGGCACTGATTAAATGTCTTTGCTGCCCATGGGAGCCTGATGCGCAAGCGCTGAGCAAAATCTTTTCGCTTCCCCGAACTTTGCGGCCTAATGCAGCTCCCACTTTTGCAAAATCAGCAGGAGTTGCCTTGCCAATTCCAACAAAATAGATTTTTTCTAACTTTGGATATTTCTTACTACTTACGGAAAGTTCGGTAATTTCCGCAACCTTTCCACCGTGCTCACTTCTTTTAATTTCAGCCTCAATTGAAATTTCACACTCTTTTGAAATTTGCTTAAAAAGATTTGCTTGTCCTGTTAATTGCTCAGTTGGCAAAGCCAGAATTTGGGCATGACTAATATCAAAATTAGTCAGAGTGGGGGCCAACATGCTCCAACGCTAGCGAAAATCAGCAGTCGAGGGTGGCATTTAGATGGAGTTAGATAGAGTTAGAAAGTGGCTATAGCGAGAGGTTTCTCAAACTCGATTCGAGCTTTCTTCCGTACTGAGAGTTCTGGTGGAGTTTTCTTACTCATTGCGGCATTAATTGCGCTAATCGCGGCGAACTCCCCTTGGAGTGCCGGCTACTTAACTTTTTGGCATAAGTATGAATTTTTTATCAACGATGGCTTAATAGCGATATTTTTCTTTTTGGTAGGCCTAGAAATCCGCCAAGAGGCTCGGTCTGGTCAATTTCGTGATCCAAAATCCGCAGCACTTCCGATTGTCGCGGCTATCGGCGGAATGGTAACTCCCGCATTAATTTTTGCAATCTTTAATTCAGGATCAGCCACCTCAAACGGCTGGGCAATCCCAATGGCCACGGATATCGCGCTTGCGCTGGGAGCACTTGCACTTCTAGGTAAACGAATTGACACCTCATTAAAAGTTTTCTTGTTAACTCTTGCGATTGCCGATGATCTGGGATCAATTTTAGTCTTAGGGATTTTCTATAGCGATGGAGTAAGTCTGATTAAAATTGCCTCTTCAATTGGCGCAGTGATTCTTGCGTGGATAATTCCGCTCCGTGGCAGATTCACCACGGAAAAATTGATTAAAATTATTCATCCCTGGAGCGCATTTCTCGTAATTCCACTTTTTGCACTTGTCAACATTGGAATCCAAATTAACTTACCAAATATTGACCAAATGCTCACTACGCCAGTCGTAATTGGAATTGTAATTGGACGTGTAATCGGGAAAGTAGTTGGAATTACTTTTTTTGCTTGGGCAGCAGTTAAATTAGGCTTTGCAAAATTGCCTGCTGCTTTATCATTCAAAGAGATCGCCGGGGCTGGCGCTCTCGCTGGAATGGGATTAACTGTTTCACTCTTTGTCGCGAAAGTAGCCCTGACCGATCAAAGTGCAATTGCAGAAGTTAAATTTGCGTTATTACTGGCAGCATTGATATCAGCAGTGCTTGGATTAACTTTGCTGCGAATATTCTCAACTAAACAGGATTAAAGCTACTTCTTAACTAGTGCAACCGCTCCGGCTAGAACTTCTGCCAAACGGGTGGCTTCATCTGCATTTAATTCCACAACTAATCTTCCGCCACCTTCAAGAGGTAGGCGCATAACAAGGGACCGGTTTTCCTTGGTGCACTCCATTGGGCCATCGCCCGTACGCGGTTTCATCGCTGCCATCTTCGACCTCCCGCTGTCTGATCCGAACCTGAAATACCCAGTGGGGAATTATCTCGCAAATTAGCCGGTAGTGGGAAATTAGCGCTGGGAATCTAATCCTGATAGGACAAGAGTACTGGTCAGCCGGGTCCGGCCCGAGGTCAGCACTGCAGCCACAGCACTTTCGGGGACTTGAAGCAGACCGGCGATCTCATTGAGAGTTTTGCTGCGCAGATAGAAGAGCGTGAGCACAACCCGCTCCTCCTCGGGGAGTGCGGCAATCACCTGGGCCAGAGTGCTCATAGGCTAAAAGGTACCGCCTATAGGGTTTAGAAGGAGGCTGCAAACCGGCTGAGTGAGAGTTTCACACCAAATAATAAGGATGGCGCTATAAATGGGAGGTACCACCCGGCAAGATCTTCGCTCCAATTAAACCTAGTCAAAGTAGGCGAGATTTGGTGCAACTCAAAAGTTCCACTGCCACGTAACCAACGGCCGGTATGAATCACATCGCATCGAGTTGGTGGTTGCCACAAATTCACTTCCATTGTGTCCAAGATTCCAAACAATTTTCGTTTTGGAAAGAGTCCAGTAAATGCGGCGATCTTGGTTCCCAGCCCTTCAGTTTTTCTTTCCACCACAACATCAGTTGCCAACATCCAACTGCCTTGGCTCTCCCAATCAACCATCTTGTTCCAAACAGCATCAAGTGGCGCAGCAATTTCTATAGTTAACTTAAGTAGCATTTCTTAAATTCCTAACTTCTCTAAATGTGATTGGGGTTATTACAGCTACGACTGTCATAAGTGCAAGCAGTCGAGAAGTTTGCACAACTCCTATTGCTTCAATAATTGGTCCGATTATAACTAACCCGATTGGGGCCAGTGCATAAGATCCAAGGGCGTCATAAGAGACTACTCGCGAATATGATTCGCTCGGAATATGTTGTTGCATAGATGTACTCCAAGCGACATAAAAAATTTCAAGTGAAATTCCAGTTGCGAATGCGACTAATAGTGTTGCAACAAGTTGATTTGGAACTCCAATCATAAATATCCAAACCCCAACAAATATTTCCGGCAAAATCCCAACCAACAGTGGACGGCTAAAGTGGATTCTTAGTGCTAGAACTCCCCCAACAATCATTCCTAATGTGATCGCAGCAATTACCCATGACCATTCTTTTGGTCCACCATTGTGTTCTTTGGTAGCAATTGGCCCCAGTACCCCCAAAGTCGCCTCATAAGCAAGATTGACAAAACTAAAAGCAATTACAACGACTACAACCCATTTTCGGGAGATAAATTCACTCCAACCTTCCCGTAATTCGCGCCACATTGCTGGAGGTTTTTCACCACCACCTGAAGTAATCGGCGGTAAATCAATTCCCCAAACCAGAATTCCAGCAATCAAAAAAGAAATCCCATCAATTAAAATTGCCCAACCGGCTCCAAATGATGCAACCAAAATTCCGGCTACTAGCGATCCGGATACATATCCAAAATTTGAAAGCAGGCCATTAATCGCGTTTCCTTTTTGTAACTGCTCTTTTGGAAGAATTTCTGGAAGCATCCCCGAAAATGCCGGCCACCAAAAAGCATTTAAAACACCGAAAAAAAATCCGGTAAAGCATAAAAGCGCAATTGAGGTAAAGCCAAAAATAAATGAAGCAGCGCTCAGGAAGACAAATAAACATCCGATGATGTCTGAGCCGCCAACAATTTGATTTCGCTTAAAGCGATCACCGGCTACACCACCAAAAATCATAAATGCGATTGTTGGTGCTAATTGCACTCCAAGAACCAGGCTTACATCAGATGCGCTACCACCAGATAAAGCAAGAATTCCAAAAGAAAGTGCGATCGGCATAAACCCATTTCCAAAATTAGAAATCAATCGCGCAGAGATCAGTTTGGTAAAGCCTGGATATTTTCGTAAAACTTTGAAATCCGCTAACATCAATTAGATTTTCTTAATGCAGGCATCTAGTGCTTCATCAATCGTCTTTGTCCAAATTAGTGCTTCTAGTTGGTGTGGCTTTACGAATTTTTCACTTTCTAGATGAGTTAAGAATCTAGATAGCGGACCATAAAAATCTGTTGGATCTAAAATGATTAAAGGCTTTTTACTAAAACCTAGAGTTTTACCAACCCAAATTTCGAAAAACTCTTCCATTGTCCCAGCACCACCGGGCAAAGTAATAAATGCATCAGAAAAATCATCCATCAATGCTTTGCGGACTCGCATATCATCAACAATATGCAATTCGTCAGCGTGATGATCTGCAAATTCAATATCAGCTAACTTTTTAGGAATTACCCCTACTGTCCGGCCCCCTGCTTCTCTACATGCTCGTGAGACTGCACCCATCATCGAAATCTGGCCACCACCCCAAACTAAACTCCACCCTCTTTTTGCAATTGCTTCTCCCAATGCACCAGCCAACTCGACGTACTTATCATCGATTTCCTCTGAGGCGGAACAGTAGACACAGATTCGCACCCACTCAGGATAGAGGGAAAGCGGTAGCGTTTGCCCCATGAATAAGACGGGTTCCGGAATTGGTATTGCCACGGTTGCCAGTTCAGGCACAACGCTCGATGTTTGGTACCCAGCGCCAAATCTTGGCCCGCTAAATAAAAACCAACAAATTAAAGCGGCTTTAGAGTTACTGGCGATTCCTGATCAGGTTCGCGGAATTACTAGAAAAATTATTGAGATTGAAATTGACTTAGCAACACCTCCTAAATCAACAGAAGATGCATATCTGCGCTTGCACTTACTTTCGCATCGATTGGTTGCACCACATGGCTTGGCACTAGATGGAATATTCCCATTGCTTGCTAATGTCGTTTGGACTTCGCAAGGACCTTGTGAAAATCATGATTTTGAAACGACCCGGATGCGAATGCTCGCCCGTGGTCCAGTGATCGTTTATGGCGTAGATAAATTCCCGCGGATGGTTGATTACGTGATGCCGACTGGTGTTCGAATCGCTGACGCTGATCGCGTTCGACTTGGTGCGCACCTTGCAAGTGGCACAACTGTGATGCATGAAGGTTTCATTAATTTTAACGCTGGAACTCTGGGAACTTCGATGGTTGAAGGCCGCATCTCTGCTGGAGTTGTTGTTGGCGACGGCTCTGATGTGGGTGGTGGAGCATCAATCATGGGAACACTTAGCGGTGGCGGTAAAGAAGTCATTTCAATTGGAAAAGGATGCTTGCTTGGTGCGAATTCTGGATTAGGAATTTCGCTCGGTGATAACTGCGTAATTGAATCTGGTACTTACATAACAGCGGCCTCAAAAGTATTACTTCCAGATGGGCAGATCGTAAAAGCTCGTGAATTATCTGGTGCGAATGGATTGTTATTCCGCCGTAATTCCCAAAGTGGTGGCCTTGAAGTAATTCCGCGCACCGGAACTTGGGGCGGCTTAAACTCTGTACTTCACGTGAATTAACTAATCCCAACATAAAGATCTGCGGGAATATCAGAACCAATAATTGTTACCGCTGCAATTGTTGGATATAAATTTAAAATATCGCGAACTACTTCAATGCTTTGCTCATCAGAGATTTCATCGCTCAACACAACTATTGGTGAACGCCATGATCCGCTTAAAATTGCCGCTGCTAGCGAACGGGTGATTATCACCTTGCTCGGTGCGGGATTTTCAACTACTTGATACGGATAAATGCCAGAATTTTTTCGCTTAGCCAAAAATTGTAAAACTGACTTGCTTTCACGCCCTAAAGGGTGCCAAATAATCGGCGCATTTGCTGAAAGTAAAGTATTTGATTGAGTGGCCAGCCAATTACTCTCTTCATTAAAAACTATTAATGGATTGCCACTTATTTTTTGGCCAAGGGTAAGCGCCACGCTTTCGAAGTTAGTTCCTGAAATGAAGGTTGGTACAACTCCGGCTTTCTTCATAGTTGTTTTTGATGGAAGTGAATTAAGAGTTCCTACTAATGTTGCTTTTTTGATCTTGCGACGTTTTAGTTCTGCAATTGTTGCCTCACTTAATTTTCGCCCAGTAGTTACAAATACTGGCGCTTTTTGCGAATTAGCAAATGCTAACGCTGAGATGGCAATCTCAGGCTCTGCTTCAACATTAACTAAAATTGCACTTTGCGAAGTAGTCCAAAAATTCTTAGCGATGGAAATCGCAATTTCATCTATGGAATCTGTGTTAATCAATTTGGCGTTTAATTGAATCCAAGCTGAAGGCAATTTCAATAAGGACCTAAATTTCTCGCCCGTTAACTGAGCACTTTTTCCATCTGTACTAAATGCAGAAATACTTTTTACCGCACCGCCTCCTGTGCGTGCTGTAACTTCATATCTAGCAACATCTGGCAAATTAAAAGCTTTTGCCATGTTTGCCTGCGAAATTGAACGCGCCCAACTGCTATACGAAGGATTAAGCGTTGGATCTAAACTCCACGGATCTGGCACTGATAACAGGTATGGGACTGGGGTTCCCCAGACATCTTGCACGTTTTCAGTTACGCCTCCTGTTGAGGATGCGTAGTAGGCAAAAATTGGTTTTCCTTTATACAAAATTGCTAAACCAGTCGTCGTATCAGGTTGAGTTATGGCAACCGCCTCGACCCATTTTTTACCATAAACCGCTTCAATCTCTTTGGACCAACCAACAAAATTTTGATCTTGAACTGAAGAATATAAATTGCAATCACAAACTTTACGTAAATTATCTTTTTTGGCTAAACCGAAAGTACGGGCTGCGATAACTTGTGCTTCGAGTGCGGCGCTTGGCCAAGAAGATGGAACCTCTCCTATCCCACGCAGATACTCATCATGTAAACGTAAAGTGTTTGTAACAATGATTGCAGCCGAAGTTAACCCGCCTGGAATTAATTTAATTTGCACTTGTCCATATCGATAACGTTTTGTAGTTGTACCGATCTTCATCCGCAATAAGGAGTCCTCGCCTGGGAAAGCGGTCGTTCCGCTCCAGCGAATCGTCCAAACTCCACCTTGTGGAACTTGTGGAAGAGGTGAATTAACCCCCGTTATTGGGTCGATCATCGAAGAGATTAAAGATTGACCTAATATCGAAAAAGTTAGTGATCCCCCCAATGGCAAAGTAGTTGCCGCCATAGAAGTTTCAACTACCCCTGGAGCAAGATCTCCAGGAAATATCTGAAGCGAACTGGGAATATTAGAAGCCAAGGAAAGTGATTCATTAGTGAAGGTCACTGATTGAATTTTGTCAGCGATATTTATCCGTAAAAATGCCGAGTCATCAACAGGTGCAACCTCTACTCCAGAGTAGTAATGAGTCAAAATTTCGGTAGCAGTTTTTCCTTCTCGAGCCATTCCAAATGCTCCTATTTGGCTCATTCCAACTCCATGGCCATAACCTGAGCCGCGGAAATCAAATTTTTCCGGAAGGTCCGTTGCAAAAGATGCTACTGGTGAAAGAGTTTGAAAGATTAGGAGAAAAACTGACGCAATTGAAAAGCGGCTACTAAAGATCTTCATCAGCCGACGATGATTTTACAACTTGTAGTGATTCCTTGTAGGCCGCTACAACCTCATCAGGATTGCCGCGCATCATAATTTTGCCTTTATCTAACCAGATTACGTCGTTGCAAATCTCTTTAATTGTCGCAAGCGCATGACTAACTAAAATGATTGCTCTATTTTCACCACGTAATGTTTTGATCTTTTCTAATGATTTCTTTTTAAATTTTGCGTCCCCTGTACTTAAGGCTTCATCTACAATCAATACATCTGGTTCAACAACTACTGCTACGGCAAATGCTAAACGTGAGTACATGCCTGCCGAGTAGGTTTTCATGGGTGAATCGATTGCTTCGCCGATATCTGCAAAATCAGCGATTGCCGTAAATTTCTCTTCTATTTCGGCGCGCGTTAATCCAGCAGCTAACCCGCCAAGAATTACATTTTCGCGTCCAGTTAATCGCGCATTAAATCCCACTCCTAATGAAAGCAGCGTGCTTACTTGACCATAAACTTCTACTCTTCCTGCAGTTGGTGGAACGATCCCAGCTACTACTCGCATCAAAGATGATTTACCGGCGCCATTTGCTCCGATTACTCCCAAAACCGATCCGTATGGGATTTCAAGATTTAAATTTGTCAGAGCGTTGACAGTCCGAATTTTACGACCAGTGCGAGTTAGTGCTTGTCGAAAAGTTGGCTTCTTTTGCACAGTAGTTTTATAAGTTAAATTCAAATTGCGAACAGAGATAGCCACCTGTCCGGCTTTATGGACTTCAGATTCGAAGAGCAAATTCGCGCTCCCTTCTCATAAACATAAATACCGCAATCAACAAAAGAGCAAATGCCCAAGAAAACATCGTAATGAAATTTGCTAGAGAAGGGGCGGTTCCATTAATTAGTATCTCTGTCCAGGAGCCGATAAATGTATATAGCGGATTTAAATATGAAATTGGTTTTAGCGCTGGTTTCAATTGTTCTACCGAATAGAGGACTGGTGATAAATAGAGCCAAGCGCGAGTAAAGTACGGTAAGAAATTTCTGGTATCACGAAAATACACATTTAGAATTGAAGTTAAAATTGCTATTGCTAATGCAAAAATTATTGATGCAAGCAAGACTGGCACAAGATAAAAAAGTTCGGGACCAATTGGCAGTCCAAGGATCAAGTGAATGAAACCTAAAACAAAAAAAGTTGGTAAAAACTTAAAAAACGAGATAACGGTTGCTGAAATTGGAAGTATCAATCTTGGGAATGCGGAGTTCAGTACCAATTTTCCGCCACTAGTAATTGATTTTGATCCGGCCATCATGGAATTTGTAATAAAATAAAATAAAAATAATCCCGCAGTTAAATGAGCAAATCGTTCTGAATCAGTATTCCCTCCAAGAACTATTATCAACAAAAAGTAAACAAATGCCAGAAATAGTGGATTTAAAATCAGCCAAAGTTGTCCAAAGAAAGATCCAAAATTTTGAGCGCGCAACTCTGATCGCGAATAAGCACTAATAAATTCACGGCGGCGCCAAACATCAGAAAAGTAAGGTATGACCGGAGGTAGTCCTCCTTTAAATGGCTCATAAATCTGCACTTTTCCCATTTGATTATCGTACCGGCTAGCCTCGACGTAGACCTCGTTTTGATGAGGTCAGGAAGCCCAAGCCCCAAGACATGTGCATCGTTAACAGCACTATCGGCAGCATGAGCTTTGTCGCAAAACTCTTTCCTACGATAACTCCGCTAACTACCACTCCCACTAAATATCCAATTGGTGCGATTAAAAAGATGGATGAGAAAAGCATGCCCGCAAAAAATCCAACGGTACTTATTGCCAAAGTTACTGGCGGTGCCAAATATCTCAAGTTGATCGTGCCTGGATGTGTTCGCATTACTTCACGGCGCCATCTGCCATATTCAAAATACTGTTTTGCTAACGCACGAACGGAAGATCTAGGACGATATGTAACACGCAAATCTGGTTGAAAAAAAACTACTCCACCATTTTTCCGCAATCTAAAATTTAATTCCCAATCTTGAGCGCGAATAAAAGCTGGATCAAAACCACCGATTGCATTAATTGCAGATTTTAGAAAAACGCCAAGATATACAGTGTCTGTTGGTCCGGCTTCTCCCCCTGTGTGAAAACGTGATCCACCAACTCCAACAGGTGATCGCATTGCTAACGCCACACTTTTTTCAAATAATGTTTCACCTTGCGCTGCCATTATGCCGCCAACATTTACTGCACCAGTTTCAAGTAATGTCTTTACTGCAATCCGAATGTAATCTTTTGGCAAAAGGGCATGGCCATCTACCCGAACAATAATTGGGTGAGTTGCTGCAGAAATCGCCGCATTTAAAGCTGCTGCTGTTTTGCCACTCGGGTTTTGAATCAATTTAATTCGCGAATCTTGCTGAGCTAATTGAGCAGCTATCGCATTTGTTTGATCTTTTGATGGTCCGAGCGCCAAAATAATTTCAAAATCACCTTTGAAATCTTGCCCCGTAATGGCAGCCAAAGTTGCCGCTAAGTATTTCTCCTCATTTAAGACGGGGAGGATTACTGAGACGGAGTTCTCTTGATCATCGGGCGTGGTCATATAGGTAAGAAGGTACCCTCCGTTTAGGCTGTGCGCTGTGAAAGCCACCGAAACTTTGCTCGCAGGTCGCACTTCTGGGCAACGCAAGATGGCCTTGCTTTCGACAATTATTGTGCTGATTTCGGCAGTTTCGTGGGCTTCCTTCTCTTTGGCATCAGCAAGCATTAAACGCGTAGATGTATTTGAAGGGCGAGTGGAACGCCCAGATCGCCTTGCGGGGTCGGCGATAAATTACTTAATAGTTGGTTCAGATACCCGAGTCGGATTAACCAAAGCCGAGATTAAAGAGTTAAGAGTAGGTTCGACTTCAGTTGCGGCTGGCAAACGGGCCGACACCATGATTTTGGTGCACATTAGTAAAGCACGAGACCGCGCAACAATTATTTCAATACCTAGAGATACATTTGCAACTGTTCCGGAGTGGACTGATAGCACCGGAAAAGTCCATCCTCCAAGTTATTCCAAGATTAATGAGACTTTTGGAAAAGGCGATGCAAAATTACTAGTCCAGACTTTAGAGGGTATGACCAACTTACGTATTGACCATTATGTTGAAGTAAGTTTTCTGGGATTTAAAAATATGGTTGACGCACTTGGTGGTGTAACAATTTGTAATAAAAAAAATATTAATGATCCAAAGAGTTATTTAACACTTAAAGCTGGTCTCCATAAATTAAATGGAATTGATTCGCTGAAATATGTAAGAACTAGATACTTTGATGGAATGGGTGATTTAGGGCGCATGCAAAGGCAGCAGCAGTTTGTAAGTGCAATGATCAGGACAGCTGCAAGTAAAAGCACGTTACTAAATCCAGTAAAAGTCGTTAAATTTGTAAATGCCGGGCTTGCCTCTGTTGTAACTGATCCTGATTTAACGCAAGATGATTTAATCGTGCTTGCTGAACAGTTGCGTGGTATCTCCACCAAAAAAGTACGAACGTTGACGGTGCCGCTATCTAATACTTTTTACAACAGTCGCGGAGTCCGCGGTTCTGTTCTCTGGGATAAAAAATTGGCTCCCGCACTTTGGGAAACAGTAATAAAAGATGAAGATTTGGTTAAGGAAGTAGCCCTAACTCCATCAGAGAGTGCATCACCCACTGATAGTTCTGAGCCTTCTGATACTCCAAGCGCGAAACCAAGTACTGAGATCATTGATCCCTTTAAAACTCGTACAGCAGAAGCAGATACCTGCGGCTCGCTCCGTTAATTCTGGGCGAATCATGCGCTAATCTTGAAGGGTGTCTGAAACTTTGAAAATCTCGGTAATTGGTACCGGCTACTTAGGTGTAACCCACGCAGCATGTATGTCAAAACTTGGATATACCGTTGTTGGAATTGACTCTGATAGTGCAAAAATTTCAGCACTTCAAAAAGGTAAACTACCTTTCTATGAGCCAGGGCTAGCAGAGTTATTGGTTGAACAATTAGCAACTGGTCGTTTAACTTTCACAACATCTTTTGATACGGCGAAAGATGCAGATATCCACTTCCTGTGTGTTGGTACGCCACAAAAAGCTGGAAGTAACGCTGCCGATCTCACCTATGTAAATGGCGCATTTGATCAACTGCTGCCACATTTAAAAGTTGGCTCCCTAGTTGCTGGAAAATCCACAGTTCCAGTTGGAACCGCAGATTTGCTGGCGGCTAAATTAGATGCACAAGCCCCACACTCTGATTTGGCATGGAATCCGGAATTTCTTCGTGAGGGTTTTGCAATTGAAGATACTCTCGAGCCAAATCGTTTGGTTGTTGGCGTTCGTAAACCTGAATCTGAAAAATTACTTGCCGAGTTGTACGCACCTCTTATTGCCGCCGGCGTTCCGTGGATCTCTTCTGATCTACGTACCGCCGAACTTGTCAAAGTCGCTGCAAACTCATTTTTAGCCACAAAGATTTCTTTTATAAATGCGATGGCGGAAATTTGCGAAGCAGCTGGTGGCGATGTAACTGTTCTTGCTAAAGCAATTGGATATGACCCACGAATTGGAAGCCGTTTTCTTCAAGCTGGAATTGGATTTGGTGGTGGATGCCTTCCTAAAGATATTAGAGCATTTATGGCGCGTGCCGAAGAAATTGGAGCAAACCAAGCAGTTGAATTTTTACGTGAGATAGATGCAATCAATCTTCGCGCACGTACCCGGATGGTTGATGTAGTTAGCTCTGAGTTGAGTCAAGGATTAAAAGGCGCCCGAATTGCAGTTTTAGGTGCCGCATTTAAACCAGATAGTGATGATGTACGTGACTCCCCAGCACTTGATATCGCCGCATCCCTACTTGCAAGAGGTGCGAGTGTCGTAGTTCATGATCCAAAAGCCATTGAAAATGCCCGCTTACGTTTTCCTAACTTGGAGTTTACGACCGATATTAAGAGTGCTCTAACTGACGCAGATATAACTTTGCACCTTACCGAGTGGAAGGTTTATCGCGAATTAGACCCAGTTGAAATTAAAACGTGGGTAAAAAGTGCGAAGATTATTGATGGTAGAAACGCTTTAGATAGCGATAAATACTTATTGGCTGGCTGGCGCTTCCGGGCTTTGGGACGCAATCTTTAAAGCTTTTGCTTTTATTTTTACAGATTCATTTAATTCAGCCATCTGATTTTCAATTGCTTTTACCAAATCTGGATTGCCCACGCTCAACATTCTTACCGCCAATAATCCAGCATTTTTTGCATTACCAATTCCAACTGTTGCTACAGGTATTCCGGCAGGCATCTGTGCAATTGATAATAAGGAGTCAATACCTTCTAAATCTTTAAGCAGGATAGGTACGCCAATTATCGGTAGTGCGCTAATTGATGCGAGCATTCCCGGAAGATGAGCGGCGCCACCTGCTCCAGCAATAATTATTTTGATTCCGCGGCTTGCCGCGCTTTTTCCATAAGCCATCATCTCTTCTGGCATCCGGTGTGCCGAAAGCAACTCAACCTCGTAAGCAATCTTGAAATCGGCAAGAGTGAGTGCGGCTGCTTCCATTATTGGCCAATCAGAATCTGAGCCCATCACAATTGCAACTTCTGGATTTAGATTACTCATTAATGACTCCTCTTATTCATAATCATTCATCTACAACTCCACTTATGTAATCGATTGCATGTGCTGCCCGACTACGTAATTCCATCAAATCATCTCCAACAACAGTTGCATGGCCAACTTTACGACCAGGTCGTACCTCTTTGCCATAAATGTGAATTTTGAGTTCGGGATCACGTGCAAAGAGATGCAAATAAGGTCGATATAGATCTGAATTCTCGGTTCCCAAAATATTTGCCATCACTGCCCATTTGGCGGTCATTTTTGTATCCCCCAAAGGTAAATCTAAAACTGCGCGAAGATGCTGTTCAAATTGGCTAGTGACTGAACCTTCAATACTCCAATGACCTGAGTTATGTGGTCTTAGCGCAATTTCGTTCACAATTAATTTATCTCCAACTTGAAAAAGTTCGACCGCCATTACTCCAACTAACTTGATTACATTTGCAATATCACTTGCAATCTGTTGCGCAAGATTTGCAACTTCTTCAGAAAGGTTAGGTGCTGGAGTTATTGTTTCGATGCAAATGCCATCGCGCTGAATCGTCTCACTCACTGCCCAAGTAGCCACTTGATTATGAGGCGAACGTGCAATCAAAATCGCAAGTTCTCGATCAAATGGCACTACTTCTTCATAAAGTGCTTTTCCCCATTCGGCGATAACTTTTCTGGCAGAAACTTCATCTTTTACTAACTGCACTCCGCGACCGTCGTATCCCCCAGTAATTGATTTTAGAATTGCTGGAAATGCCGGAATATCAGCGGCGCTATCTATGACTTGCCATTTCGGACAAGGAATCTGGTTCTCAGTAAAAACTTTGCGCATATGTCCTTTGTCTTGAGCCACAAGGAGTGAGTTAGAACTTGGTCTAATCACAAAACCTTCAGATTCAAGAGCTCTTAGATGTCCATTTGGAACTAATTCATGTTCGAAAGTTAAAAAATCACATTTCTTGGCAAAGTTTCGCAACACATCTAAATCTCGATAATCACCAATCTCTACTTTTGCAATCTTTGCAGCACTATCAGATTCATCTGCTGCCAAAATCTTTAGATTGATTCCAAGAGCAATCGCTGGAGCCAAGGACATCTGCGCAAGTTGGCCCGCCCCAATCATTCCGACAGTTGGTGCGCTCATAGTTGTAATCCTACTTGAAGATTACTGGATGGCTCGAAGATGAGTTATGTCAGCAGAGACAATCGTTTCGCCGCCGGAAATAAGCAAGCCACCATTTTCTGCGATGCCGGTGGCAGTACTTTCTTTTGTATCTCCATTTTGAAAATCCAATTTAATCTGTTTTCCGAGAGTTGCTGACAACTTTGAATATTTTTTAAGAATTTCAACATTATCGTGAGCTAGGTTCCAGGCATCAAATTCACTTCTAATCTCGTGCAGCAAATAGGCAATCAATTGTTCGCGGGCATTTATCCCATCTTCTTCACATTCTAAAAGTAAAGAGGTTGCAGTCGGGACCGGAAGTTCATCACTATTTTGTAAAACATTTATTCCAATTCCAACAACAACACAATCGTCAAATTGCTCTGCGATTATTCCGCCAACTTTCAAATCTCCAATTAAAATATCATTTGGCCATTTCAATACCGGTGCTAATCCGCAGTATTTTGAAATTGCATTTGCAGCCGCAACGCCAATAATTAATGGGATCCACCCTTGATCTGCTGAATTTCGGATTGGATATAGGACTGTAGAAAGTAGGACCGCTACCTGAGGTGGAGTTTCAAATGTACGTGTTAACCGTCCGCGTCCGGCGCTTTGGTGATCGGCAATCAAAACAGTACCCGCAGGTATTTTTTCAGTTTTTAACAATTCGACCAATTTGATCTGTGTTGAGGGAATACTCTCAAAGAGGCTTACTCGCCAGTAACTATCACCAAGTAGTGAGATGATTTGTTCCTGATTTAATGGCGCTCGCTGCCAGTTGCTAATCATGAGAGGTACGGTACGGGTATGAGCGGTGACATTCACACAACTGCAGGAAAACTCGAAGATTTACAGGCGCGAATTAATGCAGCCACACATGCTGGCTCGGAACGCGCAATTGAGAAACAACATGCCAAAGGCAAAATGACCGCACGTGAACGGATCGCTGCCCTGGTTGATCTTGATTCATTTACCGAATTTGATGAATTAGCCCGTCACCGCAGTGTCAACTTCGATATGCCACAAAATCGTCCATATGGCGATGGCGTAGTAACCGGTATCGCCACAGTAGATGGAAGACCAATCGCACTCTTCTCGCAAGATTTCACTGTGATGGGTGGAAGTCTTGGCGAAGTTTTTGGGGAAAAAATTGTCAAAGTTATGGATTTCGCATTGCGAACTGGCGTTCCACTTATTGGAATCAATGATTCGGGTGGAGCCAGAATCCAAGAAGGTGTGGTTTCACTTGGTCGCTATGGTGAAATTTTCCGTCGTAATTCCCGCTCTTCTGGAGTAATACCACAAATTTCATTAATTCTTGGACCGTGCGCTGGTGGTGCGGTTTACTCACCAGCAATGACAGATTTCACAATCATGGTTGACCAAACTTCACATATGTTCATAACTGGACCTGAAGTAATTAAAACGGTCACAGGTGAAGAAGTTGAGATGGAAGAGCTTGGTGGCGCACTCACTCATAATTCAAGAACTGGAAACTCTCACTACTTGGCCGCTAATGAATTAGATGCAATTGATTATGTAAAAAACTTGTTGTCTTACTTGCCAAGCAACAACACTGACAAGCCTCCAGTTTTTCCAGTCAGTGGTTCAGATTCTTTGCACTCAAGTGATGTTGCGCTAAATACTTTGATACCTGATGCACCTAACCAACCTTATGACATGCATCAAGTGATAAAAGCCTTGCTTGATGACTCTGAATTTTTAGAAGTGCAAGAACTTTTTGCGCCTAACATAATCATTGGATTTGGAAGAATTGAAGGACGCTCTGTTGGCGTTGTTGCTAATCAGCCCATGCAACTGGCAGGAACTTTAGATATTAACGCGAGCGAAAAGGCAGCAAGGTTTGTTAGGACTTGTGATGCCTTTGGGATCCAGATTTTAACTTTGGTTGATGTTCCTGGATTTTTACCTGGCACCGATCAAGAGTGGAATGGAATCATTAGACGTGGCGCTAAATTGCTCTACGCCTATGGGGAAGCATCAGTTCCGATGGTCACTTTGATTACGCGAAAAGCCTATGGCGGCGCATATGACGTAATGGGATCTAAACATTTAGGTGCTGATATCAACTTCGCTTGGCCAACTGCGCAGATTGCTGTGATGGGTGCCCAAGGCGCAATAAATATTTTGTATCGAAAAGAGCTCACAGATGCTAATAACTCCGAAGAGTTGCGTAAAAAACTAATAACCGAGTATGACGACACACTTGCTAATCCTTATCTTGCGGCAGAGCGTGGCTTCATTGATGCTGTCATTGAACCGCAGCAAAGTAGAATTCTGATCACACGCGCGTTCCGTGCTCTACAAAACAAAAAAGATGTTTTGCCTTATCGTAAGCATGGAAATATTCCACTGTAATGGACGCTATAAAAATTATTAAGGGTGAGGCAACTGTTGAAGAAATTGCAGCTATCAAAAAGGCATTATCTAAACGGAAATCTCAACTTATCAATGATAGTAATTATGGAAAAGCAGAAATAATTCGTGACTAAAGTAATACTCGCATCCGCTTCGCCTGCTCGCTTACAATTATTGAAAAGCGCGGGAATCTTTGCTGAGGTAAAAATAAGTGGAGTTGATGAGGAGTTGCCAGAATTTTTAAATTTGCCTCCAATACAAATGGTTGTGGCGTTGGCAAAAGCCAAAGCTCAAGCAGTTGCCGCATCTTTCAATGGTGACCAATTAATAATTGGTGCTGATTCAACACTAGAATTTGAAGGTAAAAATATCGGGAAACCAGCAACTCCCGATGAGGCTTTTTCACTATGGCGCTCATACCGAGATAAAAGTGGCGTTTTATATACAGGACAAGTTGTAATTGATGCTTCAAATAGGGCCACAGTAGAGAGAGTCTCAACAACTAAAATTACTTTCGCAAATATCAGCGACGACGAGATCGCCGCTTACATCAAAACTGGGGAACCTCTTCAAGTCGCTGGCGGTGCAACTCTGGATGGAATTGGATCTGCATTTATTTCTCGAATTGAAGGGGATGCAACAGGCGTAATTGGATTAAGCATGCCCCACCTTTTTGAGATGGTGACCTCTCTTGGACACTCTTGGCACAAGTTGCGCCAGATAGGATCTGCAATATGAAGAGTGTATTAATAGCCAATCGCGGCGAAATTGCGATTCGCATTGCAAGAGCAGCCCGTGACCATGGAATTAAATCCATTGCAATTTACGCTGATGGTGACCGTAACGCTCTGCATGTAAAAGCCTGCGATGAGGCTTATGCACTTGGTGGAGTAACGGCAACAGAAACTTATTTAAATATCGAAAAAATAATCTCAGTCGCCAAAAAAAGTGGTGCTGAAGCAATTCATCCTGGCTATGGATTTCTCTCTGAAAATGCGAAATTTGCCCAAGCGGTAATCGATTCGGGTTTGCTTTGGGTTGGTCCTCCTCCTGCTGCGATTGCGGCTTTAGGGGATAAAGTTTCAGCCCGAAAAATCGCAGCACAAGTTGGCGCCCCACTTGTTGCGGGAACTGCAGATCCAGTTGTCAGCAGCAAAGAAATTTTAGCTTTTGCTAAAGAGTTTGGACTTCCTGTTGCCATCAAAGCTGCTCATGGTGGCGGTGGACGTGGCTTAAAAGTCGCATTCACAATGGAGGAGATTCCAGAACTTTTCGATTCAGCGGTCCGTGAAGCAGTTTCTGCATTTGGTCGCGGTGAATGCTTTGTTGAAAGATATTTAGACCGTCCGCGGCACGTTGAAACTCAAGTTCTGGCAGATACTCATGGAAATGTAATAGTTGTATCAACGCGCGACTGCTCTTTGCAACGTCGCCACCAAAAATTGGTTGAAGAAGCTCCTGCTCCATTTCTTTCTCAAGCCCAAGTTGATGAGTTGTATCGTTCAAGTAAAGAAATCATTCGTGCTGCTGGTTATGTCGGAGCCGGAACTTGTGAGTTTCTAGTCGGAGTTGATGGAACTATCTCTTTTCTTGAAGTTAATACTCGCTTACAAGTTGAGCATCCGGTTAGCGAAGAGGTTTCTGGTCTTGATTTAGTAAGAGAACAGTTCAGAATTGCCGATGGCGAAAAGATAACCTCGATTGATCCGCAATTACGCGGCCACTCCATCGAATTTCGAATCAATGGTGAAGATCCTGGGCGAAATTTCTTGCCCACTCCTGGCGTGATAACTGAATGGGAAGAACCTTCAGGTCCTGGAGTTCGCGTAGATGCTGGTTTCACCAAAGGTGATGTAATTGGTGGAAATTTTGACTCCTTGCTTGCAAAATTAATTGTTACCGGCGCAACAAGAAAACAGGCATTAGAACGAGCCCGTCGCGCACTTGCTGAATTCAAAATTGAAGGAATTGCAACTGCTTTGCCTTTTCATCGTGCCGTAATAAATGACAAAGCTTTTATTAATGAGCCTTTTTCGGTTTATACGGGATGGATTGAGAGTGAATTTAACAATCAGATTCCACCATATGGAGCCAGTAGCGAGGCAAATGCAACTCCAGTTGTAGAAGAATTAGTTGTTGAAGTTAATGGTCACCGTTTTGAGGTTGGCGTTTTGAGTCCAATTCCTAAACGCAAACGTGCGCTCAGTGCAAGAACTGCTTTGCAAACCGGGGATTCATTAACCAGTCCAATGCAAGGAACAGTTATAAAAATCGAAGTTACTGAAGGACAAACGGTAGAAGAGGGTGATTTAATTGTGGTTTTAGAGGCGATGAAAATGGAACAACCTCTTAAAGCGCACAAGAGTGGAAAAATAAGTAATTTAAATATCTCTGTTGGAGACACTCTTGCCAGCGGAACTTTACTTTGCAAGATTATTTAACTACCAAACTTCGGTAGCTCGGTAACTTCCCCACTCGCCTCGAAGCGCATCAGAAATCTCTCCAAGAGTTGCATTTGCAAGTAGTGCAACCTTCATTGGATAAAGCAAATTTAATTCACCTTTTGCTGCAGCGCTTAAATCAGCTAAAGCCTTGGTAACTTCATCTTGATTTCTACTCTCGCGCAATTTCAACAACTTTGTACTCTGTTCTTTGGCGATCTCAGGATTTATTTCAAGTGGCAAATATGTGCTTGCCTCTTCAGCAAATGCATTTACACCGACAACAACTCGATTTCCTGATTCAATCTCTTGCGAGATTCGATATGCACTTTTTTCAATTTCACTTTTTTGGAATCCGGCTTCAATTCCTGCGACAGCACCACCCATCTGATCAATTCTTGCGATTAACTCTTTGGCAGAAGTGGCAATCTCTGTAGTCATCGATTCAATTAATGCAGACCCAGCAAGTGCATCAACTGTTGCAGCAACATCACTTTCATTCGCAATTACTTGTTGAGTGCGAAGTGCAAGCCGAGCAGCTTTCTCTGTTGGCAATCCAAGTGCCTCATCAAATGAGTTTGTATGAAGAGATTGGGTACCTCCAAGTACGGCGGCTAAAGCCTGAAGAGCCACACGAACTAAATTTAATTCAGGTTGTTGAGCAGTTAATTGGACACCTGCTGTTTGGGTATGAAAGCGAAGGTGCATGGCGCGCTCAGAAGTTACCCCAAATCGTTCTTTCATAATTTGGGCCCACAACTGCCGTGCTGCTCTAAATTTTGCAACCTCTTCAAGTACGGTAGTTCTAGATACAAAAAAGAAGCTCATCCGAGTTGCAACATCTTCAATAGGCAATCCACGTTCTTTTGCACAATCCAAATAAGCAATTGCATTTGCAAAAGTAAAGGCAATTTCTTGAACTGGGTTAGCGCCGGCTTCCGCCATGTGGTAACCAGAAACTGAAATGCTATTCCACTTAGGCAACTCTTTTGTACAGTATTCGAAAATATCCGTGGTTAAACGTAATGATTGTTTTGGAGGATAAATATAAGTTCCCCGAGATATATACTCTTTTAATAAATCGTTTTGAATAGTTCCTTGTAGTTCTTCACTAGAAATTCCACGCTCTTCCGCAATAATCTGATACATCAAAAGTAAGATTGCTGCCGGTGCATTGATCGTCATTGAAGTTGAAACTTTTTCAAGTGGAATTTTGTCAAAAAGTTCGCGCATATCTACCAGTGAATCTATGGCTACGCCAACGCGTCCTACTTCTCCAAGTGATTGTGGAGCATCAGAGTCAAAACCCATCTGAGTTGGTAAATCAAAAGCGACTGATAAACCACCAGTGCCTGCAGCAACTAATTGCAGATATCGCTCATTAGATTCTTTTGCACTTCCAAAACCTGCATACTGCCGCATTGTCCAAGGTTTTTGTAAATACATTTGTTCATAAATACCTCGCGTAAATGGGTAAACGCCAGCTTTCTCACCATTTAAATAATCTGCTTTTATTGGGAACCCAGACTCTGTGATATCTCGCACAGGTTAATCCTACTCAATTCGGTGTGGCGGGTAATCGCATAGGATTTATCTCTCTATTCTTTAGCACCTATGCAAATCTCACGATTTAAACAACGTAACCTCTTCCTCACAGCGTCCATACTTATTTTGGCGCTAACAGCCACGTCCTTTGCAGCAAATGGAGATGAAGTTATTGGTGGGGGAAGACTTGGGGAAAGTGGCGTAATTTTCGATGACACAAAAGGGGATGGAATTGCCGCTCCCCCAGATACTCTCGCTTCTTCTTTCATAATCGCGGATTTAGATACTGGTGAAATTTTGGCTGCCAAGAATCCACATAAGAAATTGCCACCAGCCAGTACTTTAAAAACATTAACTGCATTAACACTTCTTCCACGATTAGATATGAACAAAATTTATGTTGGTACTAAAAAAGAGCCAGCAACGATTGGTAATAAAGTTGGAATTTATCCTGGTAGAAAATACAAGATTAAAGATATTTGGTACGGCTTGATGTTGGACTCTGGCAATGACGCTGGAGTTGCGTTGGCAAATGCATCAGGCGGTATTAAAAAGACTGCTGCACTAATGCAAGCTAAAGCTAAATCTATTCAGGCATTTGATACAACTCCAAAATCTCCACATGGACTTGATACTCCTGGGCAACTTTCAAGTGCATACGATCTAGCACTAATTACCCGAGCCGCTATGGAGAGATCTGATTTTCGTAAAATTGTAAAAACTAAAAGATATACATTTCCAAAATCTGGTCCAAAAAATGTAAATCGAAAGATTAAGAATTTAAATAAATTACTTTTTACTTATCCCGGAACTTTAGGAGTAAAAACTGGATGGACTACTAGAGGTCAAAATACATATATTGGAGTTGTGAAACGTGATGGACACACAATCATCATAACTTTTATGCATTTAAAATACGGACGGGATGCTTTGGCAAAAGCGTTGTTTGATTGGGGATTTAAAGCCATTGGAGAAGTTGAACCAGTTGGAAGACTAGTCTAAAACTAGCCTCTCGCCACTAGCCCCATCGCCGAGTAAACATTTCTAAGCGTTTGTGCAGCAACTGAGCCTGCTCTTTGTCCGCCATCTTTCAAAATGCTTTGCAATTGTGCCGGATCTTTCAAATAATCTAATGCACTATTTCTAATTGGTTCTAGTACTCCAACAACGACATCAGCTAACTCTTTCTTTAAATCTCCATACCCTTTACCGGAGTAATTTTCTTCCAACTGCTTAATACTCGCACCCGTTAAAGCAGCATAAATAGTAAGCAAATTACTAATCCCAGGTTTATTTTTTTCATCAAACTTAATTTCCCGTTCAGTATCAGTCATTGCACTTTTAACTTTTTTAGCATTAACCTCTGGGGCATCCATTAACTCAATAACTCCAGCCATCGTGGCAGCCGATTTGCTCATCTTTGAAGTTGGATCTTGGAGATCCATAATCTTTGCAGTGCCCTTAATAATATGAGCATCAGGAATTGTGAAAGTTTCTCCAAAACGTGAGTTAAATCTTTGACCTAAATCACGCGTTAATTCAATATGTTGACGCTGGTCTTCCCCAACCGGAACTTGGTTGGCCTGGTAAAGCAAAATATCGGCAGCTTGCAATATCGGGTAAGTAAATAATCCAACGACTGTGCGATCTGCTCCTGATTTTTGAGATTTATCTTTAAATTGCGTCATGCGATTTGCTTCACCGAATCCAGTGATGCATTCAAGCACCCATCCAAGTTGATTATGTGCTGGAACATGTGACTGAATAAATAATGTGCTCTGCGTTGGATCTATTCCAAGGGCCAGTAATTGAGCAACTGAAGCAAGCGTACGTTGATGTAAAAGTTTGGGATCAGTTTCGATAGTTAAGGCATGTAAGTCGACAACACAATAAAAAGCATCATGGGTATCTTGTAGCGCAACCCATTGGCGCAATGCCCCAAGGTGATTTCCTAAGTGGAATGAATCATGGGTTGGTTGGATCCCAGATAGCACTCGCTCTTTAGTACTCAATTGAGTTTTACTCCTGCCTTTGATTGCCCTGGATCTGTGACAATCATACGGATTTTGCCAGCGCGTTTTCCTTCAATAGATTCAATTTCAAATTCTGCACCTAGCTGGGAAATCTTGTCCCCTACTTCTGGAATTCTGCCGAGTTGGTGCATTAAAAATCCACCAACAGTTTCATAAGGGCCATCAACAACTTCGACACCAGTTTCATCTCGAACATCATCGAGAGATGTAAGGCCATCAAAATGG
Source organism: Actinomycetes bacterium (assembly GCA_014190175.1). The sequence goes on from BJFZ01000007.1 coordinate 29,779, forward strand.
TATTCACCAGCACGACCTGGTTGCACTTCATTTTTTTCATGCCCGTCGTATTCGTCGCGAATTTGGCCGATAAATTCTTCGACGATATCTTCGAGAGTCACGATTCCATCAGTTCCGCCATACTCATCGACAACGATCGCTAAATGTTGACCTGCGGCTCGCATTTCAGTTAATGCCGGCAACAATCCTTTAGTGCCAGGCATAAATAACGCTTCGCGTGCGAAATCTCCCACTCGAACTTGGCGCTCTCTCAAATTTGGATCTAACAAATCACGAATGTGAATAAAACCAACTATCTCGTCAAATGAACCTTTTACAACTGGATAACGTGAATGACCCGATTCAATAATTGTTTTTATGGCTTGTGAAATTGGGGTGTTTGAATCAAGAAAATCAACTTCGGTGCGCGGAAGCATAACTTCATGTACTTGACGATCTCCAGCGAGAAAAACTTCTTCTACAATTTCGCGCTCTTGTTCAGTTAACCGAGCATGTCCAGTAAGCAAATCAAGGAGTTCTTCTTCAGACATTTTATCTCTGGCTTGTGCAGGATCAATTCCTACTACGCGAACAATTAAATCTGTTGACTTAGATAGGATCCAAATAATTGGACGGAATAAACGCGCAATGCGATCTACGGTTGAAGCAGCCGCGAGCGCGATGCTTTCGGAGCGAACAATTGCAATTCGCTTTGGTACTAACTCACCAATAATTAAAGTGAAGTACGCAATAACAATGGTAATTAAAATAATTGATATTAAATTCGCGGCCGCTTCGCTTAATCCAAAATCTTGTAATTGTGGAATTAAATATTTTCCGAAACGTTCTGCACCTATGGCCGCTGAAAAAAGGCCAAATAAAGTAATTCCGACTTGGATTGCGGCCAGGAAGCGATTGGGATTGCTGGCCAGCGCTGCCACTCGGGCGCCACGTTTACCCCTTTGGCCGATCGATTTAATCTGGGACTCTCTAAGGGAGATCAAGGCGATTTCAGCCGCCACAAAGAGGCCGCCGAGCATAATCAAGGTAGCTACGAGGGCGAGATCGCCAAATATCTGCACGGGATAAGGGTACTCAGGAGCGTGCCACTTCCCCTAAACCCTCTCTATCTAGTACTTTTCACCCGACCTCAACCGAGGTCACCTTCCTCCTACGGACCGTCCGGCACGTACCTGCCGGGAGAAGGAGTTACCAGCATGGCAACAGTTGTATTCGATAAAGCAAGTCGTACCTATCCAGGTACAACAAGTCCAGCAGTTGATCAACTAGAACTCACAGTTGCAGATGGTGAGTTTCTTGTATTAGTTGGTCCATCAGGTTGCGGAAAATCAACATCACTCCGCATGCTTGCCGGACTTGAAGATGTAGATACTGGTTCTATTCGCATTGGCGATCGTGATGTCACACATGTGGCACCAAAAGATCGTGACATTGCAATGGTGTTCCAGTCTTATGCGCTCTACCCACATATGACTGTGGCAGAGAACATGGGCTTTGCGCTAAAGATCGCTGGCGTTAGCAAAGATGAGCGCGCACGTCGCGTTCAAGATGCTGCAAAGTTGCTAGACCTTGAGCCTTACCTAGATCGCAAGCCAAAAGCGCTTTCAGGTGGACAACGTCAGCGCGTTGCAATGGGCCGCGCAATTGTGCGCGAACCTCAGGTCTTCCTTATGGATGAGCCGCTATCAAACCTTGATGCCAAACTTCGTGTAGCAACACGTACGCAAATTGCTGCGTTGCAACGTCGTCTTGGAATCACAACTGTTTACGTAACTCACGACCAGGTTGAAGCTATGACCATGGGTGACCGCGTAGCAGTATTGAAGGATGGTCTACTTCAACAAGTAGATACACCTCGCAATCTTTATGACAAGCCAGCAAATGCATTCGTTGCTGGATTCATTGGCTCACCAGCAATGAACTTAGTTGTCGCTCCAGTAAGTGGTGGACAAGCTTCACTTGGTGCTCTCAAGATCGCTGTTCCTGCATCAGCAGGTGCAAGCGCGACTGTTGGTATCCGCCCAGAAGGCTTCCGTCCAACAAGTGCCGGTGCTGGTTTTGATATTAAGGTAAATGTTGTTGAAGAACTTGGTTCTGACGCATTTGTTTACGGAGTTCCTGCTACTAGTGGAGTAACTCTTGCTAATGCAAACGCAGAAGAGGGTGCTGAAGTTATCGTCCGTTGGGATCCAAAGAGCCCACCAAAGCCTGGCGATACCATCACAGTTACTGCTGATCAAGCGTCAGTTCACTTATTCAATGCAACAACAGGTGCTCGTCTCTAAAGTTAAAAGTAAAAACCCCGCCAGATTATCTGGCGGGGTTTTTTATTGTTCTTTTATTTACTTCATTGCTTATTTCATCTCTGCCTTCAAGTTCTCATCAATGGCAGCTAAAAACTCTTGAGTATTCAACCAAGGACTGTCTTTACTAATTAGCAAAGCCAAATCTTTTGTCATTTTTCCAGTTTCTACCGTTTCGATACAAACTCTTTCAAGGGTGTCACTAAATCTGGCAAGTTCTGGATTGTTATCCAACTTGGCACGGTGTGCTAATCCACGAGTCCAGGCAAAAATTGAAGCGATGGGATTTGTAGATGTGGCTTTACCTGCTTGATGATCGCGGAAGTGACGGGTCACAGTTCCATGAGCTGCTTCTGATTCCACAATTTTTCCATCTGGAGTCATCAATACAGATGTCATCAATCCAAGTGATCCATAACCTTGAGCGACGGTATCTGATTGCACATCACCATCATAATTCTTACAAGCCCAAACATAGCCACCTTCCCAACGAAGAGAAGTAGCGACCATGTCATCAATTAAACGGTGCTCATATGTAATTCCCGCAGCAGCAAATTGATCTTTGAATTCGGCTTCAAAAATCTCTTCGAAAATATCTTTGAAGCGACCATCGTAAGCTTTCAAAATTGTGTTTTTAGTTGACAAGAAAACCGGATACTTGCGATTGAGTCCGTAATTCATAGATGCACGCGCAAAATCACGGATTGATTCATCAAGGTTATACATGGTCATAGCCACACCAGCGCCTGGGAAATCAAAGACGTTAAACTCCATAGGTTTTGAACCATCAGTTGGGGTGAAAGTAACGGTCAACTTTCCGGCACTAGGGACTTTGAAATCTGTTGCTCGGTATTGATCACCAAATGCGTGACGACCGATGACGATTGGCTTAGTCCAATGTGGAACCAAACGCGGAACATTGCTAATGATGATTGGCTCGCGGAAAATTACGCCACCGAGAATATTGCGGACAGTTCCGTTGGGAGACTTCCACATTTGTTTTAATCCGAACTCTTTAACCCGCGCTTCATCTGGAGTGATTGTGGCGCATTTAACTCCAACACCGTGCTTTTGGATTGCATGGGCGCTATCAATTGTTACTTGGTCACTGGTTGCATCGCGATGTTCGATCCCTAAGTCGTAATAATCAAGATTTAAATCTAGATAAGGAAGAATCAATTGCTCTTTGATGAACTGCCAGATAATGCGGGTCATCTCATCGCCATCAAGTTCCACAACGGTTCCAGTTACTTTAATTTTTGCCATTCGAAACGCTCCCTACTTAAATTATTTGACTAAAGAGTTTTCACATCAGCTTGTTTTGCACGAACTGCTTCTGCGGCAACTTTCAACTCTGCAATTTCAGATTCAGTTAACTTGCTTTCAACTACGCGACGGATTCCCTCTTTGCCAATTTCAGCTTCGACTCCAAGGTAGACACCGCTAATTCCATATTGACCTTCGACCCAAGCACAAACTGGAAGCACTGCACCTGAATCTTCAATCACTGCTTTTGCCATTCGGGCTGCTGCTGCGGATGGTGCGTAGTAAGCCGAACCTGTTTTAAGCAACGCCACAATTTCAGCACCACCATTGCGAGTACGAACCACCAGATCTTCAATCTCTTCCGCAGAAAGTAACTCGGAAAGTTGTTTTCCTTTAACTGTGCAACGACTTGGAACTGGAACCATGGTGTCACCATGAGAGCCCAAAGTTAAAGTTTGCACATCACCAACTGCAACATTTAATTTAGTGGCGACAAAGTTTGTGAAGCGCGCTGTATCAAGCATTCCTGCTTGACCCATTACCCGATTGTGTGGAAACGCAGATGCAATTTGGGCAAGTGCTGTCATTTCATCTAATGGATTTGAAACTACGATGATCACTGCATTTGGACTGTGCTTTGCAATATTTTCAGCAACACCACGAACGATTCCAGCATTGATGCCGATTAAATCCATCCGACTCATACCTGGCTTACGCGGAATGCCGGCAGTAATTACAACAACATCAGAACCGGCAGTTTTTTCATAGCCGCCACCTTCTGCAGTAGTTGTTACACCGATAATCTCTGTCTCAAATCCTTCAATGGAACGGGATTGATTCATATCTAAAGCAATACCTTCTGGTTTGCCTTCGAGAATGTCAGTGAGGATGACCTCTTTGAAAATGTTGTATTCAGCTAAACGAAGAGCGGTGGTTGAGCCGTAAAAACCAGCCCCCACCACTGTGACTCGACCGCGCATGGGAACCCAATCTCTCTTGATATCAAGATAACTCTACCCCCCGTTTGGAAGCAGTAGCGCGAGGGTAGCGATCACCACCGCCAAGGTCACTAAGAGGAGAAGATCAGTGCTCCGACTCCGCCAAACCGTTACCCCATTTCGGTCCCTAAACCGCTCTCCAGCGATGATCAGCAAGGCAACTGATACCAACAGTGAGCCAACCCTTACAGAGGCGCTGAGCGCGATTATCAGCCCAAGCAGGGTGGTAAGGGCAGCTGCGAGAGTGGATTTCACTTAATCAGGGCCGCTTCCGCAATTTCCACCACATTGCTCAATAGCATCGCCCGGGTCATCGGGCCAACTCCCCCAGGCATTGGAGCGATATGGCCGGCCACCTGTGCCACATCAGGGTGCACATCTCCAGCCAAGCCGGCTTGCGTTCTGGTGATACCGACATCAATAACCGCTGCCCCTGGTTTGACCAGATCTGCGGTGATGAAATGCGCTTTTCCAATTGCTGCAACAACTATATCTGCGCGCTTAATGTGCGCGGCTAAATCTTTTGTTCCTGAATGTGTAAGTGTCACCGTCGCACTTTCTCGTTTGCGACTTAACAACAAACCGAGTGGACGACCAACGGTTAATCCGCGACCTACTACAACAACATCAGCACCTTTAATCGGAACGTTGTACTGCTCGAGTAAAGCCACAATTGCGCGCGGCGTACACGGCAATGGCGCATGTTGATCAAGAACTAATTTTCCAAGATTAAGTGGGTGCAAACCATCAGCATCCTTATTCGGATCCATTGCTTCTAAAATTGCCAGTGAATCAATTCCATTTGGTAAAGGTAATTGCACGATATATCCGGTGCACTCCTTTAAATTATTTAAATCTTTTACCGCACTTAATACATCCTTAAATGATGCGCTCGCCGGAAGATCGACACGAATTGATGAGATGCCAACTTCAGCACAATCGCGATGTTTCCCACCCACATATGAATGAGAGCCTGGGTCGTCCCCAACTAATACCGTTCCAAGTCCTGGAGTAATTCCCTTTGCACTTAATTGTTTTACGCGAACCGCTAACTGCGCTTTAATAATCGCAGCAGTAGCTTTGCCATCAAGAATTATGGCCATCGGGTTCACTCCTAACTTTTAAAGTTTAAGCATGTGCAAAATGTCGCACTCCGGTGAAATACATTGTTGCTCCCAATTTATTAGCAGCCTCAATCACTTCACTATCCCGAACGCTACCGCCTGGTTGCACAATCGCGCTTACTCCCGCGGCTAATAAAATCTCTAATCCATCAGCAAATGGGAAGAATGCATCACTTGCCGCGACACTACCGCTGGCTCTATCCCCCGCTCGAGAAATAGCTAGCCGTGCGCTATCAACGCGATTGACTTGCCCCATACCAATTCCAACTGCTGCTAAATCATTTGCCAATAAAATCGCATTACTTTTCACAGCACGTACTGCTTTCCAAGCAAATTGCAAATCTTTTAACTGCTGCGGTGTCGCCGCTTTGCCGGCTACTAATTGCCAGCTTCTTGTTTCATCACCCTCGGCATCAATTCGGTCAAAGTTTTGTACCAATGCCCCACCCAAAATTGGACGTAACTCCAAGAGTGGTGCCGTTGGCTCAATTGTAAGAATTCGGATTGAAGGTTTTTTACTCAAGATTTCAAGAGCAGCTTTTGTAAAACTTGGAGCTGCAATAACTTCGGTAAAAACTTCACTTACTGCTTTTGCAACTGTTTCATTTACTTCACGATTTGCTGCAATAACTCCACCAAATGCAGAAATTGGATCGCAGGCATGAGCTTTCAGATACGCCGACTCGATGTTGGCACCAACTGCAATTCCGCATGGGTTTGTATGCTTAATAATCGCAACAGCTGGATCAGCATGATCATAAGCGGCTCTCCATGCGGCCTCTAAATCAACATAATTGTTGTATGACATCTCTTTACCGTGCAATTGAATTGCTCCGGCAACTCCAGTGCCAGTTAATTCACTCGCGTCGTTTAAATATAAAGCGGCACTTTGATGTGGGTTTTCGCCATAACGCAAAGTTGCGCTGTGAGAGTATGAGTTACCGATCCACTCAGGTAAAAGTTGATCGGTACTTACTGAGTTGAGCCATGTTGAAACTGCAATGTCATATTTAGCGGTAGTTCTATATGCCTCAATCGCAAATTGTCTACGCAACTTCTCATCTGTGCCACCATCTGCGAGAGCCGCAACAATCTGCGGATATTGATTTGGTGAAACTAATACTGCAACAGACGGATGATTCTTTGCTGCTCCGCGAACCATGCTTGGCCCACCAATATCAATCTGCTCGATACATTCATCAATTGATGCTCCACTTTTTACGGTTTTTACAAATGGATACAAATTAACTACCACTAAATCAAAGGGCGCTATTTTTAACTCTGCCAATTGGGCTACATGTGATGGCAACCTAAGGTCAGCCAAAATTCCCGCGTGAATAATTGGATGTAAAGTTTTTACGCGACCATCGAGTGATTCAGGAAAGCTGGTTAACTCTTCAACTTTGACAACCGGGATTCCAGCTTTAGCGATAGTGGCTGCAGTTGAGCCTGTTGAGACGATCTCAACTCCGTGGGCATGAAGCTCTTTTGCGAACTCAATTAATCCACTTTTGTCATAAACACTTATTAGTGCTCGCTTGATTGGTCGTTTCATGCTGGCTCCTCATCCCTATCGACTAACTCTTTGATGACTTGCACAAGAATTTTCCGCTCCTCTATTTTAATCCGTTCATGTAATTGCGCTTGGGTATCCCCTTTGTGTACTTGAACACTCACTTGATTAATAATCTGACCAGTATCTATCCCCTCATCTACAAAATGAACAGTTGCACCGGTTACTTCTACTCCAGCAGCCAAAGCATCTGCCACTGCATGAGCTCCCGGAAATGCCGGCAATAGCGCTGGGTGGGTATTAATAGTGCGAAATTGATTTACAAAATCTGGCGAAAGAATCCGCATAAATCCGGCACTGATAACTAGCCACGGTTTTGATTTAGCAACCTCATCTATCAACGCTTGATTCCACTCTGCTCGATTTGCAAAATCCTTAATTGGTAATGCAACTGTTGGAATTCCTGCTTGCTTAGCCCTATTGAGCACTCCTGCCTCAGGTTGATCACTAATAACTTTTTCTATCTTGATAACTCCGGCAAGTTCACCATGTAAAAAAGCATCAAAAACTGCTTGAGCCACTGAGCCATCACCTGAGGCCATAACTGCGACAGATTTAACTTTATTCATTATTTTTACTTTGCAATTTTGTTATTTTTGTTATTTTTGTTATTCCAAAATATATTCCTGCTCCGATGCCGGCCTCTAATAAATAAATTAACGGAAAGATCCAAAGAGAGGGCCCTATGTCCGCTAGGCGTTCGCCCAGCAAAGTTCCATTGCTGAAGTAGTTGATTATTGCGAGAACTACGGCGCTAACCACGATGAGTATCGGCATTGCCAAAAGATCATCTGCCCGTTCGGTTTTCTGCATCAATAAAGCAATCATAAATCCGGCACCAACTCCAAGCAGTACCCCAATAAATAAAAATTTATTTGTGTTTGTTGGTACAGCTGCAAGTAATGGGAATGCCGGAATCTCACCGATTCGATGGACTGCTGGGTTAATTAAAGTACCGGAACCAATTGCAAAACCCGGTCCTAATAAATAAGCCAGGGCTGAAACAGCCATATTTGGAATTGTTGCAATTACCAAAATAAGTAGCAGAATTCCGCCAAAAATTCCAGGCTGTAATACGGTTATTAAATTCTTTAGTACTGAGAAATGGAGCGCTAAAGAGGTAGAGAAAAAGATTAATGAGATTCCGAGTAGCATTCCTAAAACCAGTAAAAGAATCCGAATTACTTGATTAAGATAATTGTTAGTTTTAGCTATTTGTTGTAATTGCGTCAAACTTGCAATTCCTAATAATACAAAGACTGAAATCGGGGCGACATACCATCTTGGCGAGATTGAAATAGTTTTACTTGCCACGCTGAGTGCGATCAAAATGAAAATATAAGAAATTGCCAGTGAGAAAATAGATTGTCTAAGTTGCACACCTTGAAGTTCGGAGCGCAATCTTCGCAATGAGCCGCGAAAAATGATTATCGGGAACAGCAATGCTCCGAGTGGAATAAATGAAAGTGATCCAGGTAAGCCAGATGGTGGAAGCGCCAAAGTAAAAGTTATGTGATGTACCCCAAGCCAGATCCAAATGCCACCGCGAAGTGCATCAGTCAAAACACCACTTGCAGAGCCCGCTGTTGCCCATGCCATCAGCACAATCAAAGCAATTGGAATATATGAAGTTAGCGCTGCGCGCACTGCTTCTGTGGCGCCGGCAATTAGCGGGCGCAAAATCTAATTACTTTCCGAGAATAGAGCGCAAAAGTTGAGCACTCTCGCTTGGAGTTACACCAACGCGCACGCCAACCGCTTCGAGCGCATCACGTTTTGCTGCGGCCGTACCAGAAGAACCAGAGACAATTGCACCTGCGTGTCCCATAGTTTTTCCTTCAGGAGCAGTGAATCCGGCAACGTATCCAACAACCGGTTTAGTTACATACTCTTTAATAAATGCAGCAGCACGTTCTTCGGCATCGCCACCGATTTCACCGATCATAACTATTGCCTTTGTATCAGGATCATCTTGAAATGCGCGTAAGCAATCAATGTGCGTAGTTCCTACTACTGGATCTCCACCAATTCCTACCGCTGTTGAGAAACCAATGTTCCGCAATTCATACATCATTTGATAGGTAAGTGTTCCTGATTTAGAAACTAAACCTATTGGACCTGGACCGGTGATATCAGCAGGAATAATTCCAACATTTGATTTGCCTGGAGTAATTAAGCCGGGACAGTTAGGACCGATCAATCGGCTCTTTCCAGATTTTTTCGCATATGCAAAAAATTCAGTGGTGTCATGTACTGGGACACCTTCAGTAATCACAACAATCAGCGCAACTTCGGCATCAACTGCATCAATAACTGCGGCTTTTGTAAACTTAGCCGGAACGAAAATTACTGAAGTATCAGCATTTGTCGCAGCAACTGCTTCGCTTGCACTATTGAAAACCGGAATCGCTATTCCATCAAAATCAACGACCTGTCCGCCTTTACCTGGAGTAACTCCACCAACAACCTTTGTTCCAGAAGCAAGCATTCGCTTAGTGTGTTTACTTCCCTCAGATCCAGTCATTCCATGGACCAGAATGCGACTCTTCTCAGTTAAAAAAATTGCCATTTACTTTGCCACCCCACTTGAAGCACTCGCTAATTCCGCGGCGCGACTAGCTGCGCCATCCATTGTGTCTACTTGTTGAATAAGTGAATGTGCTGCCTCATTAAGAATTCGGCGACCTTCTACAACATTGTTTCCATCTAGTCGAACCACAATTGGCTTAGCTGCTTTAGGGCCAAGAATTTCCAGTGCTTGTAAAATTCCGTTTGCTACTGCATCGCATGAAGTAATTCCACCAAATACGTTCACAAAAACACTTTTTACATCTTTGTCACCAAGAATGATTGCTAATCCGTCGGCCATGACTTGAGCAGAAGCGCCACCGCCAATGTCTAGGAAGTTTGCTGGCTTTACTCCACCAAATTTTTCACCCGCGTAAGCCACAACATCAAGTGTGCTCATAACAAGGCCTGCACCATTTCCAATGATGCCTACTTCGCCCTCAAGTTTTACATAATTCAAATCTTTTTCTTTTGCCATTGCTTCAAGTGGGTCCGTGGCATCATGATCAACTAGCACTTCATGATCTGCATGTCTAAATATTGCATTATCGTCAAAAGTAACTTTCCCATCAAGTGCAATTATTTTTCCATCATTAGTTTTTACAAGTGGGTTAATTTCCACCAGTGTTGCATCCTCTGCTACAAAACATTTCCAAAGGTCAAGCAATACTTTTGCAACGCTATCTCTAATGTCCTCCGGAAAATTTGCTTGTGTTGCAATAGCCAAGGCTTGTGCTTGATCAATTCCTTTAAGCGGATCGACTAATACTTTCGCAAGTTTTTCAGGGGTCTTGTGCGCTACCTCTTCGATATCCATTCCGCCAGAAACTGATGCCATAACTAAAAAAGATCGCTGGGCTCTATCTAACAAAATCGCTAAGTAATATTCGGAATCTATTGGTGCGGCTTGAGCAACCATCACGGCATTTACCCGATGGCCTTTGATATCCATTCCGAGGATTGCACTTGCCTTTTCAAAAGCCTCATCTGAATTTTCGGCTACTTTCACGCCGCCGGCTTTTCCGCGACCGCCAGTTTTAACTTGAGCTTTAATTACAACTCGTCCGCCAATTGCATTTGCAGCAGAGCGAGCTTCTTCTGGGGTGCGAGCGACTTTGGCTGGCAATACTGGAATGCCATGAACCTCAAAAAGATCGCGCGCTTGATATTCAAATAAATCCACTTATGTCCCCCTGTGCTAAATCCTAGTGATTAGCCAACGCACTTTTTAACCATTCGGCGATTTCGGTTGTTGAGGCGCCGGGAGTAAAAATTTGAGCAACTCCCATCTCTTTCAATTTTGCGATATCCCCATCTGAGATGATCCCTCCACCAAAAACTAAAATTGGCTGTGATTCAAGTAACTCCATGATTCGAGCAAAAATTGTTAAGTGCGCTCCAGATAGAACTGACAATCCAATTGCGTCAGCATCTTCCTGACGCGCAGTCGCAACAATCTCTTCAGGTGATTGATGCAGGCCGGTATAAATAACTTCACATCCAGCATCACGCAAAGCTCGGGCGACTACTTTCGCTCCCCGGTCATGGCCATCTAGGCCAGCTTTTGCGACAACTACTCTGATCGCCATAGGGCTACCGTGCCACGAGTTGGATCAGGTAGTCCAATCGTGTGGGATTAATTAGATCTTCTCAACGGGGGCATACCGGAGCAATAAGCGGCGATCCCCGTAAGTGTCAAAATTTATGGTGGCTTCCGCCTTGTCTTCTGCGCCAGTTAGCGCAATTACAGTGCCCATCCCAAATGTTTGATGGAGCACTCGATCACCAATTTCTAAATTTAAATTTACACTTGAATCATTAGGAGAATTCCGCTTTCCAGTTGGCGCAACTTTTGGATTTACTTTTGACTTAAGTCGAATCTCAGGAGCTTTCCATTGAATTATCTCTTCAGGTATTTCACTTAAGAATCTTGAAGGAGAGTTGTAAGTTGGCGATCCAAATGCGAAGCGGGTACTTGCTCGAGATAGAAAAAGATTTTTTCGGGCACGGGTTAATCCAACATATGCAAGTCTGCGCTCCTCTTCGATCTCGCTTGGTTCACCCAGAGATCTTGAATGTGGGAAAACATTTTCTTCCATGCCGGTCAAGAAAACTGTTGGGAACTCTAATCCTTTAGCAGTATGTAAAGTCATCAAGGTAACTACTCCACCATGGTCTTCACCATCAGGAATTTGATCTGAATCTGCGACAAGTGAAACTCGTTCCAAAAATCCAACAATAGAAACTTCTTCACCTTCTAATCGTTCATCAGCTTCATACTCCTGAGCCACTGCAACCAACTCTTGTAAATTTTCTAAACGCGCTTCATCTTGTGGATCTTCACTATCTGATAACTCTTCTCCAAGTTTACTTTGTTCAAGTACTGCTTCGGCAATTACTGAAGGGCGGACATTTGCTTCAACCAATTCGCGTAAGGAAAGCATTAACTGTGCAAAGCCTTCAATGGAAGCTGTTGCACGAGCAGTTGCGCCCGGCGCAGTTTTTGCATTTAAGAGTGCATCCCAAAGTGGAATTCCCATCTGTTCTAAGCCCTCAATTGCTTTATCGCCGATTCCTCTTTTGGGAGTGTTAATAATTCGACGTAATGAAATCTCGTCATATGGGTTTGCTAAAACTCTTAGATATGCAAGAAAATCTCTGACTTCTTTGCGCTCATAGAAACGAACTCCCCCAACTACTTTGTATGGCAATGTGTTGCGCATAAAAACTTCTTCAAAAGCTCGGGATTGCGAGTTTGTTCTATAGAAAATTGCAGTATCGCCAGGCTGAGAAATATTTTCACTTTGCAGACGAAATATTTCATTCATAACAAACTCTGCTTCATCGCGTTCGTCTTCAGCAACATATCCAGTAATTAATGATCCTGAACCAGAGTCCGACCACAAACTTTTAGCTTTACGGCTGGCATTATTTGTAATGACGGCATTTGCAGCACTTAAGATATTTTGAGTTGATCGATAATTTTGCTCAAGTAAGATAGTGCGCGCAGATGGATAATCTTCTTCAAATTGCAAAATATTTCTGATTGTTGCGCCTCTAAATGCATAAATAGATTGATCGGCGTCGCCTACAACACAAAGTTCAGCAGGCTGGATCCCATCAGCAACAGTTCCAACTAATTCGCGAACCAAAATATATTGGGCATGATTTGTGTCCTGATACTCATCCACTAATACATGTCTAAAACGTGAACGGTATCTTGCCTTTGCTTCTGGAAATCTTTGCAGCACTTCAACTGTTTTCAGAATCAAATCGTCAAAATCAAAAGCATTGGCATCACGCAAACGCTTCTGATAAAGACCGTAACATTCTGCGACGATTTCTTCAATATGAGTTTTGGCTTGATTTGTATAATCTGCTGGCCCAATCAACTCATTTTTAGCATTACTGATCATTGCTGCAATTTGGCGCGGTGGATAACGTTTAGGATCTAAATTTAAATCTCTACCAATTAATGTTACGAGTCTGACGCTATCTGCTTGATCATAAATTGAGAAGGATGAAGAGAATCCAGCGATTGATGCTTCTTGACGCAAAATTCGCACACAAGCGGAGTGAAAAGTTGTGACCCACATTGACCTAGCTCTTGGCCCAACCAATGTCGCTACTCGTTCGCGCATTTCACCGGCTGCCTTATTTGTAAATGTAATTGCCATGACTTCATATGGAGCAACTCCACATTCGGCCAACAAGTAGGCGATCCGATTTGTGAGAACTCGAGTTTTTCCAGAGCCGGCACCAGCCACAATCAACAATGGAGAACCAGAATGAACCACTGCATCACGTTGCGAGGGGTTTAATCCATCAAGGAATGGGTTATTTCCGGTCTGATCACTCATAATGTACGAGCCTAGCCATAAGAACCGTCAAGGAGATGTCATGCCACCGATCGACGATAGTGAAATCAAACGGGTTTTAGTGATCAGCGCCCATCCCGATGATTCTGATTTCGGAGCAGCCGGAACAATTGCGCAATGGATTAACAAGGGTATTGAAGTGGCATACGTTTTTTGCACTAATGGAGATCAAGGCGGCGAAGCATCAGGTTTCACTAAAGAAGAGATGCCCGCAATTCGTCAGCGTGAACAAATTGCAGCAGGTGCGGCAATCGGAGTCACTGATATTACATTTTTAAATTATGTTGATGGACATCTTGAAGCAACACTTGGTTTACGAAAAGACCTTGTTCGCCAGATTCGCAAATCTCAACCAGATCGAATGGTTTGCCAAAGTCCAGAAAGAAATTGGGATCGTATTGGTGCCAGCCACCCAGATCATTTAGCTGCAGGTGAAGCATCCATTCAAGCGGTATACCCAGATGCTCGTAATCCTTTTGCATTTACCGATTTACTTGATGATGAAGGTTTAATGCCTTGGCGCGTTAAGGAAGTTTGGGTGACAGCTTTCGCCAATCCAGACCACTACGTTGATATCACTGACACTTTTGAGATGAAAATGAAAACATTGCACGCTCATGCATCTCAAACTTCACATAACCCAGAGTTGGAAAATTTAGTTAAAGAGTGGGGAACGCGAAATGCAGAAGCAGCCGGTTTT
>BJFZ01000008.1 GCA_014190175.1 Actinomycetes bacterium
CATCTCTGCACTTGGAAGATGAAGAAATCTTGAAAAAATTTATGCTCTCCCGGGCAGGAGAAGACGGACTCTTTTACAACGAAGCCAAACCAGAATATGGGTCAACTTACGCAGCGGATATGTTTTGTCAAAGCCGCGTATTTCTCGGACTGAATACTTGGTTTCAAAATTCAGGCTCTAATGTTGTAGAAGGACATCTAGTTCGTCTTTCTAATCGTCTTGCAAATGTGGCTCAATGGGAGGGCAAATACGCTTGGTTCCCTGGTAGCGAATGGCGGGATGACCGATGGCTTGATGCTGATGGAACCATTGCGAAGTTTGATCCCAAGGTGGCATCGGCATTAAAAGCTCCTGGGTATCGAACAACATTGCTCGGTGGATTAGTCGAATACGCAGAGCTACTTGACGATAAAGAAGCCAAACGCTTAGCACTCGGTTTGGCACTAAATTATATTGATCGATCAGGTGCTATCGCCCCTGACGGAAGTTACGTTGGCCACACACATAGTGGTGGTGTACTTCCCACGGTCCTGGGAGTGCTCCGTTGTGGGATCGCACTGGGAGATGAGAATCTTATTAATTGGGCACGAAAAGTTTATGACTTCACAATTACGCAGATCAGTAGCTTCGGCTGGCTTGCAGATGGAATTGGGTTTGCATCAGATTACTTTTGGGGAGATTTTTGTGAAACATGTGGACTCGCAGACTTTATTGAGATAGGTATTTTATTGACCGAGAATAAAATAGGTGATTACTGGAATGTAGTAGAACGTTGTGCACGCAATCAATTGCTTGAAAATCAAATTAAGGATGTCAAAGGCTTATTTAATGGGCCAGTTTCAGAAAACCTGGTCGCAGCGACAATTGGTAGTTTCGCTTGCTGTGCGCTTCCAAATAGTTACCTTGGTTGGGATCAAGGTTTAGAAGGTTGCTGCATAGGAAGCGGGATTCGAGCCATCTATCTATTCTGGCGCCACGGCGTGAAAGACGATGGCCAAAAATTAGTTATTAATGTTCCTATCTCCAGAGAAACCGAGATTGCGTATGTATATAGCGATGATCCCTTTGTTGGGTTACTCCGCATAGTAATGCGTCGTTCAGGATCAGTTGATTTACGGAAGCCCTTTGGAAACTCTGGACCGATCAGAATCACAGTAAACTCAAAAGAATCAAGTAATTTAGGCGAAGGTGAATGGTTTTATCTTACGGGACTAGCTGCAGGCGATGAAATAATAATGGAGTACGGGCTCCCTGAGTCAAAAGAAAGAACTGTAATTGCTGGCAAATCTTATGACCTGTCATGGCGAGGCAGGACTGTCATGGAGATAAATCCCCCAGGTAAAATTTGTTTAACTTATCAAAGAAGTAATTATCTTCAATCAAATAAATCAAAGCCAGATAAAGTCTTTGCAGCAGAGCATCGAGAGAAATTATTACCATGGTAGCTTTGCAAGCCAAGAAGAGAAAAATTAGTCTAGGTAAATATTTTGACTTTCCGCTTCATGCTCCACTACGTGCCCGGACACGTGAAGCGATTGCTGGATACATTTTTGTAGCTCCCGCAATAATAGGTTTTGTAATTTTGGTTGCTGTACCTATAGCTGCATCTTTTACACTTAGTTTTACAAACTTTGACATGATAAATACCCCAAAGTTTATTGGCGCAGATAATTATCAAACCATGATGCATGATCCTCTTTTTTGGCAATCATTAAAAGTAATTGCTATCTCGGCTTTTGTTGGCCTGCCTCTAAACCTAGTTTTATCTCTCACTCTTGCCGTTTTACTTAATCACCAAGTCAGAAGTATCGCGGTATGGCGCACGATTTATTATTTACCAACTGTTGTGGCACCAGCAAGTATTGCAGTTCTTTGGGTTTGGATTCTTAATCCTGAATTTGGCGTTATAAACGGAGCCTTGCGCTCAATAAATATTGAAGGTCCAAATTGGTTGGGAGATAGTCACACAGCCTTGGGCTCTTTAATCGTTGTCAATTTGTGGGCTATTGGTTCGAATGTCATCATCTACCTAGCTGGTTTACAGGGAATCCCAACTGAACTTTATGAAGCAGCAGCTGTTGATGGCGCTTGGGGTTGGAAAAGTTTTCGCTATATCACATTGCCGTTGTTGACTCCAGTAATTTTCTTTACTCTTGTTTTAGGATTAATTTATTCGTGGCAGTGGTTTAGTGAACCTTTCGTAATGACGAAAGGTGGGCCCGATAACAGCACATTAACTTATTTACTTTATGCATATCGGAATGCATTTGTGTATTTTAAAATGGGATATGCGCTGTCATTAGTTTGGGTTATGTTTGCAATAGTCCTAATTCTTACTATTTTTGTATTCAGATCTAGTTCACACTGGGTTTACTACGAAAACCAAGAAGGGATGTGATTTTGTGATAACAACTTCGCGTAAACGAAGGCGCACAAAAAATTTCATTGTTTTGACAATAATTATTTTAGGTGCTTTACCTATGCTATTCCCGTTCTACTGGCAAATTACAACGTCCCTAAAGTCACCTAATCAAATTAGCCAGTGGCCGCCTACTTGGTTCCCATGGCCTTTGCACTTTGAAAATTATCAAGAATTAGCGGAACAGGTTCCATTATTAAATTATCTAAAAAATTCAGTGCTTATTGTTTCACTTGTAGTTATTGGAACAGTAAGTTCATGCAGCTTTGCAGCTTATGCTTTTGCAAGATTAAATTTTCCTGGAAGAAGTTTTATTTTCTTAACTTTAATTTCGGCGATTATTATTCCCTCTTTTGCATTATTAATACCACAATTTATTATCTATCAAAAAATTGGCTGGTACGACACATTTTATCCATTGATTGTTCCAGCATTTTTTGGAAATGCTTTTTACATATTTCTGTTGAGGCAATATTTCATGGGAATACCTCGCGCAGTTGAGGACGCTGCAAGAATTGATGGCGCGGGTTTTCTACGCACCTTTCTTTATATTATTTTACCTATGTCAAAACCCGCTTTAGTTACTGTCGCTGTATTTACGTTTGTTAGCACTTGGAATGATTTCTCAGGTCCCTTGATATTCCTTACAGATGATAATAAGTTCACCATGCCGATTGGGCTTATCTTTTTCCAAGGAAGTCCTAGATCTGCCAGTCAGACTCACTTGTTGATGGCAATGTCAGTTTTGCTTGCTGCTCCGTGCGTCATCCTTTATTTCATTGCTCAGCGCGCATTTATGAGGGGAATCACTTTAGGAGGCGTAAATAGGTAAAGTTTTTTTGAATTACTAATGAAAACAAATCCCTAAATTTTGAAAGGTGTAAATTAAAATGATAAAAAATATTACCACAGCAGATACCGAGGAAAATTTAAATCCATTTGACCTAATGACTCTAGCCAAGCTTGCTTCGCAAGGGCTTACTAGGCTTATAGATCTTGAAAGAAAAGGTCTCACTTATTTCATAGGCGAGTGGCGCGCTAATCCGCCCCGGGCGGTACATAATTTTTGGGATTATGGAGATGGAAGTGGACGACTCCTTGATGCATTGACTCTTTGCGCGATCATGTCCAAACCAGATATTGAAAGTAAAAAAGCTACAACTCTTATCGAGGATTGGGTGCTACGTCAATTCGGTGCCGATGGTCTCTCTTGGGTACCTAACGAGCCATGGGCTAAGCCATGGGGAGATGATGCATTATTTGTTCATCCAGTGCTGGACGGAGAGTTTTGCGAAGTGAGTTGGTCACAACGAGGCTCACTGATGGGAATGTTAAGTAAGTATTTATCTACGGCAGATCCTCGCTATCTTGAAAAAGCCAAACGACACGTTGATGGATTGCTGAATATCGCGGTAAAACACGTTGACGGACTTTATTTTCCTGATGTCTATTATCAGAATGTGGGATGGCAAACTTTGCGTCACGATATTGACCCGGTCATGGTTGAGTACAACGCTGCAATTCTTCCAGCCCTGGTGCGACTTTACGAAGTTACAAAATATGAACCAGCTCGCGAACTAGCAATAGGAATTACCAACTTTGCACTGCTTCACACGAAGGGTTATGGGCCAAATGGTGAATTTTTAGTGCCCGAAGGCAACCTTAGTTCACATTTCCATACTCGTTCAAACTTTGTTCTAGGAGTACTAAAGCTTGGTATTGTAGAAGAAATAAAAGAGCATATCGCTTGGGCGAAATCTAGTTATGACCAATTACGGAATCTTGGAACTGATTTTGGTTGGTTCCCAGAAGCTATCGGGGCACGCCATGGTGAGCTGTGTTGCACAACAGATATGATCGAGATTGCGTTACTTCTTGGACAGCATGTAGAAAGAAATTATTTTGCAGATGCAGAGCGTTACGGAAGAAATCATTTAATTGAGAGCCAATGGCGCTCACTTCCAAGACTTCTATCAGCAGTATCAAAACTTAAACCACCCCCAAGTGAAGAATCTGAGTTTCCTGACTATTTCACACTGGACAATGTGCCTGAGCGACAAATCGGAGCATTCTGTTCACGCCCGGCTTTGAATGATGGATTTCATCTTGACGCCACAGCGCTTATGCAATGCTGCAATGGTGCAGGGGCTCGTGCTATATATGATCTTTGGAGATATGCAATAGAAGTCTCGGAGGCCGAAACACCCGTTAAAATTTCTATAAATCTTAGAATGAGTGTCGAAAATTCTCTCATGCGGGTAGTGAGTCATGAACCTGCAAAAGGCATGCTTGAGATCACTCCCAAAATTGATTGTAATGTTCACATCAGAGTTCCAGAAGGTACTGATTCAGCACTTTTGACATTGCCCGGTAATGCAGAGCAAAATCTAAAGGCAGTAGACGGATATGTGAATCTTTCGGCTCGTTCAGATGAGTTAGCACAAATCCAGTACGCATTGCAAGAACGGCAAGTGGAATACAGAGTTGGATCTAATGGCCGTGAAGATATTGTGCAGGGATTTTGGCGAGGTGAAACTTTGATGAAAGTTGATCCACCAGGAAGTTTTTATCCGTTCTACTTACGTGATGATGATATCGCTCCAGTATTGCCAGCACTCGCATCTGGTAAGGCCATAGATTCGATATGAGTAGAAACTAATGGTTAAAACTAAGAATGGGAATTATGTTTGGGAAATTGGTGGTCCTCCTCCCGCACGACTTCGCTTCAGTCAAGATTGGTTTAATTCAGCTGATTGCAGTGAACCAATCTTCGTAGTTGGTAAATCGGATCCCAAAACTGATTGGCCACTAGTGCACCCTGGACCACTTAATTCTTCGACTGGATTTCGTGAACTTTCTGCAACTGTTCTTTTCGAAGGTGAAATTAATTCAACACAGCATGGGCACATTCTAGAAATTGAAGCGCGTGAAGTCAGCGGACCATGCCCTGACTTACTCATTTCAGTAAACGGTCATAGCGGGATTGTGATACCTGACGCTGTGCGAGTTGATCGATCACATGGACCTTCTGTGCCTTCGCCAACAGCTGGTATTATTCGACGAAATTTATGGATTCCACCTGGCTTGGTTGTATCGGGCTCCAACCGCCTAGTTATTACAACGATTGCGACTCTTGAAGTGGATCCACAAGAATTAATTCCAGCTATGCGCCCTGACCTTGGATGGTTGTTTGGTAGCGCGATTGGCTGGGAACGACTTGCTCTTCGGGAAGTAGAAGAGCACTTTGTGCAACAACCAGCACAAGTTCATATTTCGATGCTTCCTCTATTTGTCCGTGAAGAAAATGGTTCGGTGCACGAGCTAGTTGATGTTATTGCAGAAAATCTTACAGAATTTAATCAAGTCGAAATTGAGCTTAATCTTGAAGAAAAAATCATCAATCGGCAATTTCAAAATCTCGCTCACGAATTTGGTGATATTCGCATGCGAGTGCCAATACCGGAGTTTTTAGGTGAGAAGTTGGCAATAGTGAAGGTAAAGACCGCTTCTGCAACTGTTGAAATTAAGTCCCTAATCTATCCATCGCGTAAGTGGACGGTGCACCTAATCCCCCACGTTCACCTCGATATTGGCTATACCGATGTTCAAGCCAAAGTGATTGAAGTACATAATCGCAACATCGACAAAGTTTTAGATATTGTTCAGCAAAATTCAGATTATTCATTTTCGATAGATGGCTCGTTCAGCGTTGAAACCTTTATGGCATCACGAAGTGAAAAAAGAATTGAAGATTTAATGAGTGCACTTAGAGAGGGCAGTATCTCGGTTAATGCTTTATGGGCTCTAATTCTCTCTGGAATTGCAAGTTTGGAAGATTTCTACCGGGCAATGTACTTTGCAGCGGAATTGCGCAGAAAGCATGGAGTTCAACTTCGTTATGCAAATTTAACAGATGTCCCATCCTACACTTCTGCTCTTCCGTCGATCTTGGTTGCCGCTGGCATTGATTCATTTGTCGGAATTTCAAATCACACTCGTGGCGGCAACGCCGATAGCGACGCCCTCCACCTTTTGTCACCTGTGCGATGGCGTGGACCTGATGGCTCTTCGGTGCTTGCCTATTTTTCAGATCACTACAGCCAACTCCGGCTTGTTTGTGCTGATCCACCAACCATTGCAGGCGTCGCACAAGGACTGACAACTTTTTTGCGTCGTTATGAACGGACCGACTATCTTCCAACAGATTTCCCATTACTTGGAACACATTCAGACAATGAAGATCTATCTCACGGTTACGCTGATTTGATCAAACGCTGGAGTGATAAATACGTGTGGCCTCGTTTGCAGTACTCCACTATGGCTGATTATCTAGATTCGGTTCGCCCATTATTTGACGATCTCCCAGAATTAGTCGGAGATGGTGGCAGCTTTTGGGAAGATGGTGTTGGTACGCAAGCTTGTGCTGTAGCCGTTCATCGCAGAACGCAGGCAATGTTGCCTGGTGTTGAATCTCTAAGTTCATTATCTGCCAGTCTTACTGAGGGAGCAATCCCTGATTTTGGATCATTAGATGAAGCATGGCGAGCATTGCTAATTGGTTCAGAACATACATGGACGTGGGCACACACCATGACGCACCCCCATTCGCGGCAAAGTCTTGACCAACTCGACTGGAAAGTAGCACGAATTGAAAGAGGTCACCGTTTAGCCGTAGATGAGATGAGACGGGCCCTAAGTCAGTTAGCTGAATTGATCAACGCTTCTTCGCTGCCTTCTATTCTTGTTTTTAACCCCAGCAGTTGGAAGCGCGACCTTATCTTTGATTTTGAAATAAGAGAGAACGAATTTACTCTAGATTTAACCAATAGCAAACTTGATTCATTTCAAGTAGGCGAGGTCGTGGATGGCCTTAAAATATTACGAACTAAGCTGCCTGAAGTGCCGGGATTTGGTTTCTGCTTGCTACCTATTTCCAATATCTTGAGCGATAAAAAAATAGAAAGTCGTCCAGAGAGCCAATCTCCTTTAACTAAAAATCCTGAGCCCAGCGAAGTTCCAAAAGTTTTAGAAACTATTTATTATCGTATTGAGATTGATGTCAATTCTGGAACAGTCACGAGTCTCTGGCATAAAGAACTCAATGTGGAACTGCTAGATAGTACATCTGGATTCTTTCTTGGTGATGTTCTCTACGTAGCTGGCGGTGGAAGCGCAGAAGGGCGTGGACTTAAAGATGAAGTTAGCAGTATTTATGACTACACCCCAGATTTGCCCGAGGTAAATCTGACAATTACAGGGGCCGAATTTTTTAATCCTGAATTGCATCGAACGCCTTGGGGCTGGATTCTAGTAAGTACAGGAAAATCTCAAACATTACCTTTCATTCGGCGAGAAGTTGAGTTTTTTGATAACTCTGATGAGGTAAGTGTTCGAATCAATCTGCAAAAAGAGCCAACGTTATCTAAAGAGTCTGTTTATGTATCATTTCCTTTTGCGATTTCGAACCCGATAGTTCGATATGACCGTCAACAAGGTTGGGTAAATCCTCAAGTTGACCACCATATTGGTGCGTGCAATGAGTGGCTAACAATTCAAAATTCCGTAACACTCACCGCAGATAATTTCTCCGTGGCTTGGTCCGCGGCAGATGCTCCACTGTTCACAGTATCTGATGTGGTGCGAGGTACTTGGGCTCGTGAATTCAAGGCAACAAACGGTGTAATTTTTTCATGGGTTATGAATAATTATTGGATGACTAATACACCAGCTCAACAAAGTGGAAATCTTTCTCTGAGTTACTCATTTCGGCCAAGCAAAAAGTTTGACCCAATTTTTGCCGGAAGGCTAGGTCGCGAGCTTCGTTCCTCAGCTCTAGTAAGCGACCTCCTTCACACTGACCGAGGAGATAATGAGCGTCGTCCGATGTCAGCAAATGAAACCTTGTGGGAAATCGACGTTCCAGAAAACGTTGTAGTAACTATTCTCGCAGCACGTAATGGAGCCCAATTCACAGTACGAATGCAGGAGGTAGGTGGTGACCCCACTCGCTTCAGACTGACTCACCCTGGATTGAACTCCTCACTTCATCATCTTTGGGGTGCATTTTGTACTGCTACTGAAGATGTGTTAGAAGTTGTTGATTTTGATACTGATGGAAGTGTCGAAGTTGAATTGAAGCCGTGGCAAGTGCGAACCTTGTGCTTTGGTAATTCTCAATTAAAGATTAAAACATAGAAAGTTGTCAACGCAATTTAACTCTAGGTTAGTAGGAAGTGGGAGCCAGGAATGTCGAGAAATATTTTAGATATTTCCAAAGGTGAAATTGAATTACGCCTTTCTGGGAATGATGGAGTTTCCCTTGAAAGGCTTTCGCTGCCTAATGTTGGTGATTTTGCCCTAGGAGGCCCATTATTTGGAGTTTCAACTTCTGAAGGCTGGGTGGATGGAAAAACCGTCGAATTTACAAAGCATGAAGTTTTCAGGAGACCAAGAGAGGTAGAAGAACATGTTATTTCAGCGAAGAGTAATAAGGGTTCACTAGAAGTTGAGATACATATCATCATTCAAAGTTCCACGCCTCTAATTGAAATATGGTCCACAATTCGAAATGTTGGAGATCACTTAATCACTATAAATCGTATAGATTCTGTATCGTTGGATTTAGTACCAGGCAAATACGAAGTTTGCTCTTTTAGGGCATCTGGAAGCTGCACGGAGTTTGCTCCTGTTGCACAGTTCCTTAGTTTGGAATCAATCTATACATTAGGTTCCTTATCTGGCAGATCATCAAATGGCGATCATCCTTATTTTGTAATTAATGGAGATCTCGAAAAACAAATTGCGGTATGTGTTGCATGGTCTGGCAATTGGACAATTCGCTTTGAACCCATGAGTAATGGCGCATATCGCTTAAGTGGAGGGTTGCATGATGAGGGGTTTTCCAAAACAATCGCCCCTGGTGAATCTATTAGTGCACCACCTATTGTTTTGGCACTAGGACAAAGTGATCCTTCGGCATTGACCGCAGCTCTTGCTAAAACTGGTAGGGAGCGCTGGTACCCAGAAGTAAGTGAGAATTTTCCACTTACTGAGTGGAACCATTGGTGGCCATATATTGATCAATTCATAAATGAAGAAGTTTTTATTGCCAATGTTGATGCAGCTGTTGATCTTGGGCTGGAAATCTGCACCCTTGATGCTGGGTGGTACGGTTCGACAGAATTAGACTCTAATTGGGTTCAACAACGCGGCGACTGGGATCTTGTTAACACTTCTCGGTTCCCAAGGGGATTGCGGGTACTTTCAGATTACACACACTCTCGTGGCTTAAAGTTTGGTCTTTGGTGTGAAATTGAAGCGTTAGGGGAAAAAGCACAGATTGCTAAAAAAAGGCCCGACTTCCCTGCACTACGAGATGGAAAATTACTTGGCTACCTATGTTTAGGCAATCCGGTGGCTAAGGAATATGCCCTAGCTACGCTTGATCGTTTGATTGCTGAATACGCATGCGATTGGGTAAAAATTGATTTTAATATTGATCCGGGGTTGGGGTGCAATAGAACTGATCACGGCCATGGTATTGGTGATGGCCTCTTCGATCACTACATGGGATTGTATGAAATTCTTGACGAGATCCGCCGTCGCTATCCTGATGTAACACTTGAAAATTGCTCTTCTGGTGGGTTGCGCATTGACCTTGGTATGTCTCGTCGTACTCATATTAGTTACTTAAGTGATCCTGATTGGCCTGAGCACAGCCTGCAAGTTTCTTGGGCTGCATTTGGCTGGTTGAGTCCCGAGCGTTGTCTACACTGGGTATTTTCGCAGTGGTGGCATCTTGATGCGTTGCCTCATCAGAAATTTGATCCCACTGATCCGGCGCTTACAAATAAACAACTTGACTACTTCACTCGGATCAGTATGTTGCATGGATTTGGCCTTTCCCAGCGTTTACCTGATCTGCCTAAGTGGGTATCTGAATCTTTCCGGTCTCACATTGCTTTGTACAAAAAAATTGTGCGGCCACACATAAAAAAATCTGAAGTCTTGCTACTGACTGAGCAACCACTTCGTGAAGGCGAGGGAGATCGTTGGGCTGCATTTCAATACGTAAAATCTAATGATGAACATTTACTCTTTACCTTCAGACTTGATGGTGCAACACAAGCGCGCTTAATTAAGCCGGGTCGGTTAGATTCAAAAAAGATTTATTTAGTTACCAATTTGGGAGATAACACGCAATATCAGCAAAGCGGTAAAGAATTACTAGAAGGCATACTTTTTGACACACTACTTGAACAAGATTCATCTCTTCTTAGAATTGCGCCAGTACGTGCCTGAATTAAATAAATTAATCTAATTTTTATTATTTTTGAACTGCTTCGATCATCGCTTGGATGTATCCATTAGCGAAGGCACGACCACGGTGCCCCCAAGGAGTATCTCCATGAGTATGTGGAACGTGATCATCAATGAAGAATCCATCAAAGTTGTGCTTATGGTAGATCTTCATCGCCTTGTACATGTCTACGTATCCGGTGTTTACAAACTCTTCATAGAAAACAGGTACTTTGCCTGAAACGTTGCGGAAGTGAACATAGAGAATCTTTTTGCGAGACACGAAATATTCAATCATTTCGTAAATATCATCTTTCATCTCTGAGAAGGTTCCTTGGCAAAATTCAATTGCATTGCTATCACTTGGATAGATTTCAACTAAGCGCTTGTAAGCCGCGAATGAACGAAGTAGTTGTGGAACGCCACCAAGAGTCTCAACTGGTGGATCGCAAGGGTGGATTCCTAGACGGATTCCCTCTTCCTCAGCAATTGGAGTAATGATTTTGATCCAGTACTCAAGATTTGCCCACATCTCCTCTTCGTTGTATTCGCGCTCATGAGTCAATGGGTACTTTTGAGCAATATTGTTATCAAAAGCTGTAGCAAGTGCTCCGCCACGAATCAACTTCGGCGGCGTGCGCCATACGTGCGAGGGCATCCAGTGATAACCAAAAATTGGTACACCAGCTCTTGCAAGATTACGAATTGTAAAAATCATATTTTCAATCTGTTCATCGCGGGCAGGTCCATTGAGCATAATGTTGTCATAAAAGCCGGTGGGGACATTTTCAATAGCAGCTAGTTTGAGACCAAATTGTTCTACGCGAAGTCGAAGATGAACCAAATCTTGTAATTGCCATCGGCCACCATCACCCGGAATCGCCGGTGTATTAAGAAGGATATCTTTTACGCCAAATTGCTGAGCGAAAAGTAAATACTCTTCACTAGCTTCCTGAAATTGTCCGAATCCTGGTCTCAAGAGATTCTCGATCCTGTT
Organism: Actinomycetes bacterium; assembly: GCA_014190175.1. Next base: position 11,715 of record BJFZ01000008.1, read on the forward strand.
TAGATTATAATTTTTGATTGATCTGACAATAATAAATTCTACACAAGCAATATCTTGAATTAGCTTTTCAATAATAAAACAACATATTTTATTACCGTGTCGTTTCCATTAAATCAAAATATAGGTATTATCGGTTCGAGCCCGACCCGCCTCACTCGCTAGTTTGAGAGTGCACATTTAGTGCACATTACAAACCGTTTTGTACTTTCATTAACTGGCGTCGGAACGTAAACTATAAGTTGCTCCTACGTAATCCACGCTCAACCGTGCTACTCTCAGTCATCGCTTCCGAACTCATAATCCGGTCGTCGTCGGTTCGAGCCCGACCCGCCCCACCAGATCAAAGCAGGATTAATTTCCAAGTTGGACAAGTAGGTTATCGTTGCCAAATGTCTTTAGCTTTGATCTCATCGCTAGCGCTAATCGGATTTCTCACTGGATTTTCTAAAACCTCAATTGGTGGGATTGGATTAGTAAACGCAGCACTTTTAGCAACCATCCTGCCTGCGAAAGAATCTATGGGCGTAATGTTAATTCTTTTGATTGCAGGAGATCTTTTTGCAATTGGAATTTACAAGAAACATGTTGAGTGGAAAATGCTTCGTTCTCTACTGTGGCCAATAATTTTTGGAATATTTGTCGGCGTTTATTTTCTATCTCGTGCAACAAATGATTCTCTAAAGCAAACAATTGGCATAATTGTAATTCTGCTTGTAATTTTGTATCCAATCAGTCAGAGATTGCAAGGTAGCGATTTCAGTTTAAACCTCCGTTATCCAAAAGCACTTCGTTTAAGCCTCGGGATGATGACTGGCTTTATGAGCATGGTGGCAAATTCAGGTGGTCCCCCAATGAGTATTTATCTTTTACTTAGAAAAAATACTGTCATGAAATTTATGGGAAATAACGCTTGGCTTTTCTTTATGGTAAATCTATTCAAAGTTCCTTTTGTATTTGCACTTGGCCTACTGAATTTTCAATCAGTTTCATACATTATTCCTGCGCTACCGCTGGTTCCACTCGGAGCGTTATTGGGCCGAAAGGTCATTGGCAAGCTCAATCAAGAGTTATTTCAAAAGATCACATTAATAAGTGCAGCGTTGGCTGGTCTCAATTTACTAATTAGATAAGTTTCGAGCCCGACCCGCTCCACTGACTCTCAAAAATCATGAATCTATCCGATGCATATCCAAATTTTGTGAGACTGTCAAGCAAAATATTCCGCATGTTTGTGGCCTCAGCCCCCTTCAAAATCTGCTTTTTGCGTGATAGTTTTTCTATGTCAATAATCGTTTTCCCCCTAGAGATCAATGTAGAAAGGTAACAATGCAAAGGAATCTTTCAGCCAAAATTCTTGCTTTAACTCTTACTTCTCTCGTCATACTTACGGGGTGCAGCAAGGCAACATCGGAATCTACCGACGCAACTGCATCTGCTGAGAAGAAAGGAAGAGTATGCGCCATTCTTCCTGACAGCTCTACATCTCCTATTTGGGAAAACGTTCACCGCCCAACTTTGACCGACGGATTTACTAATGCTGGCTACCCAGTAGATGTTCAAAATGCATTAGGTGATACCAATAAATATGCAACTATTGGTGCGCAACAACTCGCTAGTGGTTGTGCAATCATGCTGCTAGTAGATCTTGAAGGTGCCGCAATTCAAGTTGCTGCAAATGCTAAAGCACAAGGAATTCCAGTTATTGCACTCGACCGTCCATTGGTTGGTACTGATTACTTTGTTTCTTATAACAATTACCGGATTGGTTTTCTCCAAGGTCAATCAATTGTTGATGCTGCCAAGGAACAAGGAAAAGATCTTGCTACAATGAATGTCGTCTATGTCAGCGGAGATCCAACTGATGGAACTGTTAAGTACCTCTACCAAGGTGCAACAGACGCGCTCACTGCGGGTGGACTCGTAAAGCCAGCCGGTGAAACTCAAGGAACATGGGATGGAGCCAAAGCTGGTACCTACTTTGAGCAGATGTACACAAAGCTCAAGGGCAAGGTTGATGCGGTTTGGGTAGCAAACGACACAAATGCTGCCGCTGTTATTACTATCTTGGATAAGTACGGCAAGAAGGTTCCTGTCTCTGGTCAAGATGCTACAGATGCCGGATTGCAGAACGTCCTACTAGGAAAGCAGAGCGCAACAATTAATACCGGTGGTAATTTCGAACCGGTGTTAGCAGTAAAAGTGGCTATAGAAATCCTTGAGGGCAAAGTACCTGCCTTCACGGAGAAACAAGATGGGATTCCATTTATTATGGTTGAACCTCAAGTTGTCCATGCCGATACTGTCAAGGAATTGATTGCAAGTGGTCAGGTAAAAGTTGAAGCACTATGCACTACTGCTGAACTAAAGGCTGCGTGTGAAAAATACGGAGTTAAGTAAATAAAAAGATAAGAAAAAGCGCAGCGCAGGCTTAATTCAGAATCCCTGAAATAAGCCTGCGCTCGACTCTTTCAAGCGTTGTCCCACCAAAATATTCTTAGGGAGTCAGATGAGTATGCCGAGTATGCAGGATGTGCCGGTAATTGAATTAAAGTCAGTAGCAAAATCTTTTGGTGCAGTTCAGGTTTTATTTGGTGTTAATTTCGCTGCAATGGCAGGTCAAGTGACCGCCCTGGTTGGCGATAACGGCGCAGGTAAATCGACTCTGATCAAAGGCATGGCTGGCGTCCAATCTTATGATTCTGGAACGATTCTCTTTGAAGGTAACGAAGTTCAGATTAAATCCCCCGTTGATGCCAGCAATCTAGGCATCGAAGTTGTGTATCAAGACTTGGCGCTGTGTGACAACCTAGATGTTGTCCAAAATATGTTCCTCGGACGTGAAGTGGTCCGGTCAATTTCAATAGATGACGAAACTATGGAGCAAAAGGCTATTAAAACCCTAGCTGGGTTATCAGTTCGAAATATCTCATCAGTAAGACAAAAAGTTTCAAGTTTATCTGGAGGACAAAGACAGACGGTTGCCATTGCTCGATCGGTTCTGTGGGAGAACAAATTAGTAATTTTGGATGAGCCAACCGCAGCCCTTGGGGTCTCACAAACAAAACAAGTACTCAAGATGGTTCGTAACCTTGCAGATACCGGATTGGCAGTAATTCTAATTAGCCATAACATGCAAGAAGTATTGGCTGTGGCTGACCGGATTCACGTCCTACGGTTGGGACAAATGGTGGCTAATCTAAAAGCGAGTGAAACTAATCTTAATTCGATTGTTAGTTATATAACTGGCGCTGAAAATCTATCAATCTCTGGGGAGGCTGCGCTATGAGTAAAAAGCAACCACAGGATTCAAATCAAACTCACGTAGATGATGAAAAATCTTTCGAAGTTCTGACATTTAAACAGGAGGCTGCAAGCTTTCTAAATGGAGTACGCCAGGGGCGAATGGGTTCATTTCCTGCTCTGATTGGATTCTTAGTACTCGTGGTGCTGTTTTCTTTCCTTAGCCCAGTATTTTTTACCCAGTTGAACTTTGCTAATTTACTCCAGCAATCTGCTCCATTAATTATTCTCGCAATGGGATTAGTTTTCATCTTGCTTATCGCCGAGATAGACCTCTCTGCAGGTGTAACTTCAGGTCTTGCTAGTGCAATCTTTGTTGTCGTCCTTAAGAACCTTGGTATCCCTTGGTGGCTTGCGATAATCCTTTCACTTTTAGTTGGAGTAGCAATTGGATTTTTCATCGGCATCATGGTGGCAAGAGTTGGTATTCCATCTTTCGTCGTAACTCTTGCAGCATTCCTTGCCTTTCAAGGGCTACAACTAATGGTCATTGGCCAGGGTGGTCTCTATAGAGTCGAAACGCCAGCTATTTTGGCATTGGAAAATGACAATCTCTCAGTTGGTTTCGGTTGGGCATTAGCCGTAATCTTGGTTGGCTTTGTATTAATCAATGGTCTGGTATCTCGTAGACGCCGCACGAAAAATGGTCATGCTAATCGTGCAATTTCAATTCTCTACTTCCGGGTTGCTGCAACGGCTTTGGTAGTTCTTACCTCTGTCTATTTTTTGAATTTACCTCGAGGCTCAAATCCAGAATTTCAACTTCAAGGTGTACCAGTCGCTGTATTGGTTGTCCTAGTCGTCCTTATTCCTTGCACTTATTTACTTAATCGAACCCCTTTTGGCATTCATGTTTACGCTGTTGGTGGCAATCCAGAGGCTGCCCGCAGAGCTGGAATCAACGTAGGTTCACTTCGGATCATTATCTTTATGATCGGTTCGGGATTGGCCTCAGTATCTGGCCTGATGGCTGCTAGTCGAGTCGGAACAGTAGATGCCGCCGCTGGACGAACGGTCGTACTCAGCGGAGTTGCGGCTGCGGTAGTCGGTGGAGTGAGTTTATTTGGTGGACGCGGAAAATTAACTGATGCGGTAGTTGGTGGACTCGTCATCGCTGTCATTGATAACGGCTTAGGACTTTTAAGTTTGCCTGCTGGCTTGAACTTAGCTGTTACCGGAGGGGTACTACTGATGGCAGCAACAGCAGATGCACTTTCTCGAAAACACGGGACTTTAACTGGTCGCTAACAATCCAGAAGTTCAGTCCCTCAAAAACCAATAGACAGGAATTCTTGAGATCTTTTTTCATAAATTAATTCCAATCCATCTTCAGGGTCCATCTGTTCGCCCACTTTAGTAAACCCTAATTTATTGATGATACACATTGAAGGCTGATTTTCTGGCGAAACGGTATAACGCAAGTTTTGTACATCTGGTCGCAAACAAATCATCTTCCATATGCCAATTAGAAGTTCAGTGCCAAAACCTTGATTTTGTTTTTCTGGAACAATTCCAAATCCGATTTCAATCATTCCCTCTTCATCTGGAAAATCATGGAAGCCAGCAGAGCCAATAATTTCGTTTGCAGCTTTTTCGATCGCTAAAAATAATCCGATTTCTGCAAACTCGGGTTCGCGTTTAACTCTTGGGATTCTATGCTTGAGCGGGCTTGGCCCTTCAATCAAGTGTTTGTGTGGATTCGAAAAACCATTCCAGATAGGTTCAACTCCGGCTTCAAAATCAGTGTAATCACGCAGGGATAAAGATTGACACCACAACCGATTGGTCTCAAAGATTGTCATAAGACAATTTTAACCCATCTCACGTAGGGGTTTTGCTAATCAGAAGTGCCTTATCATCTAATTGTGAGGATGAATTACCTGTCTCACGACTTGAGCTCCATCTAAAGCATCCATTGCCTCATTAACTTGTAACATCGAAGATGTTGACGTGAGTAATTTTTCTACAGGCAACTTTCCGTCGCGCCAGAATTTAACAAACTCTGGTATATCTAATCTTGGGTTAGCCGATCCAAGATAAGATCCCTTGATTGTTTTAAGGTCGGACACCAATGACAAAGCAGAAATAGAAAACTTTTCCTCTGCTTTTGGAAGACCTACGCTAACTGTTGTGCCACCACGAGCGGTCGCTTCGTAAGCGGCTATTAAAGTGTCAGCTCGTCCTGCTGCTTCTATCGCCACAGAAACTCCTTCTGCAAGGGTATTTCTAAGGTTGTCTTTTGGATCTAAGGCAATATCCGCGCCAAGTGAAAGTGCTAACTTTCGTTTACTCTCCACTGGATCTATCACAATGATCGGTGCAGCTTTAGCTATGACAGCCCCCAACAAAGCTGAAAGGCCTACACCACCTAATCCCCAAATTCCAAGAGATTGCCCTTCTTTAGCATGTGCGGAATTTCTTACTGCACCAATGCCGGTTAACAATGCACACCCAAAAAGGGCTGCGATATCAAATGGAATGTCTGATGGAAGTTTTACTAGAGAACGCGCATCTATGACCGCATATTGACTATAACAAGAGATTCCGTTGTAGTGATTTACTGAAACACCTTCAATGCTAATCCGCGATCCTCCGCTAATCATTTGGCCACTTGCATTTGCTTTGGCTCCAACGGAACAATTTGCTGGGATTCCTGATTTACATTCATAGCAATTCTGACAACTTGGTAAAAATACTGTGGTGAAATGATCTCCAACTTTGAAATCATGAACATCTTGTCCAAGTTCAATGACTACTCCTGAAGATTCATGACCAAGGATTATAGGAAGTGGGCGGAGACGTGAACCATTTACAACTGAAAGATCGGAATGACATATCCCGGCAGACTCAATTTTTACAAGAACTTCGCCTGCTCTAGGAGGGGCAAGATCAATCTCAACTATTTCTAATGATTTAGATTTTGCATAAGGCAGATTTGCGCCAGCTTCACGAATTAAAACAGCTTTTGATTTCATTCCTTTGCGCTACCTACTTTTCAGTACCACGTTATCTCGATTTGCAATATCCACTTGAACGAATCAATTGAAAAATATCATATTTGGAGCGTAAATACTAGATAGATGAAGGCCTTATCGGTCAAAAATCTTCAATAACTCTTATATAATTAGATTTCTAATGCGAAATTATCTGAAATTAACACATAGGCGATCTGCTCAAATTGTCCCATCATTGATGATGCTTCCTTATGTCTGCTTTATGTTTTTTTGTGGAATAATCCCAATTGGATACGGGATTCTAGAAGTTAGAAATCCTTCTTGGGTAAATATGGATGGCGGACCAGAAACCTTCATAAAAGTATTACAAGACTTTCGAGTCGGTCCAGCTTTCATAAATGTTTTTTTCTTAATCTTGATTTTTGTGCCATTGATGGCGGTAACAGTTCTGAGTATTTCACTCCTGCTTGATGCAACAGATCTTCGTGGGAATGCGCTAATACGGTTGTTATTTCTAATTCCCGCTTTAATACCTACCGGTGTCGCAGTCTTATTTTGGGTCTCTGTAGTTGGTCCAGATGTGGTTTGGGACCATTCCAATATCCGCTGGTTTATCGGCAGTATTGCATTTTCAACTGGTATCGGCAGTTGGATCGTCATTCAGTACGGATCGCTCAGGTCAATCCCTCCTGAAGTTTTGGAAGCTGGAATCATTGACGGATGTAATCGCTTTCAGCTCGCCATCAGGCTGAAATTACCAATGATAAGTAAATACGTGGCATATATGGTTATTTTGCTAATCGTAAGCGCATTGCAAATATTTAATGAACCGAATTTACTGATGTTCACAAACATGACAACAGACTGGTCTTTAAGCCAGATCGCATTTAGTTATGCCTTTAAAGCCGCTGATTTCGCCGGCAGTTCTGCTCTATCAATTATGATGCTAATACCCAATATAATTCTGGCACTTTTGTTTGTTTTCCTCACAGATTTTATCAAGAAGAGTAAAAATTCATGAAACCTATAAAGCGAGATAGAAACTCTAGCCTTATAAAAATAACATTATGGTTTATGGCTTTTTTCACCTCTATACCTTTTCTTTGGCTGATAAAAGATGCCGGAAGAATGATATTTTCACCGATAATTTACTATGACAATGGGATTTTCTTCGTATGGTTGAAAAACACTTCGATTTTCGTAGGTTCGGCTTTATTAATTTCAGTATTAACTTGCGTTACTGCTGGCTTTGTAATGGCAGTACTAGATGTTCCCTTTCGCCGCTTTCTTCTCTTTTCCACACTCGTAACTATGTTAATTCCAATAACCGCAATGGCAATGCCGCTTTATGTCTTGATTGACCGAATCCACCTCAACAACACTTTACTTGGCCTCATCTTGGCATCATCTTATTTTCCATTTGGTGCTTTTCTCTCTTATCTCTATTACTCATCAGTTCTTCCGCAAGAGTTAGTTGGAATGGGACGAATTGATGGCTTGACAGATTTTGGAATTTATCGCCATCTAGGAATTCCTTTATCAAAATCTTTAATTTCAATCGTTACATTCTTTTCCTTTGTCGGTCTTTGGAACAGTTACCAACTGCCACGCGTGCTCTTAATTGATCCATCGCGTTCTGTTATGTCTATTGGAATAGAAGTTTTCTATGGGCAAGGCACGACACTAATTGGAATCATGATGTTAATTCCATCTGTGCTGCTTTACCTAGCCTCCCAAAAAACAATTGCCCGCGGCATCTTCAGTGGGGCAATGAAAGGCTAACTTTCTATTCTTTAATTGAACCCGCAAGCATTCCGCGGATAAGACGCTTCTGGGAAATTAAGAACATCACCATGATTGGGAAGGCAATTAACGCACCAGCAAGTGCAATCTCTGGCTTATAGATTGGCACAGAGGTGGCACCTACACCTGGGTTAATTGCTGGAGTTGATGAGAACAAGAAGCCAAGTCCTAGTGGCAAGGTGTAATTCTCGCCCGAATAAAGCATTACGTAAGGCATAAAGTAATTCGCCCAGTTTCCAATAAAAGCAAAAAAAGCTAGCAATCCAAGTAAGGCACCTGAAAGTGGAAACGCGATTCGAGTGTAAAGCTGCCAATCGCTGCATCCGTCTAAGCGGGCTGATTCATACAATTCAGGCGGGATTGTTGTCGAATAATAAATGTAAGAAAGAAAAGCCCCAAAGGGGTAAAGCGAAGAAATTAAAATTACCGACAACGGATTGTCAATCAAGCTAACTTTGTCCATAAGCACAAAGAGCGGAATTACTAATGCCACTGGTGGAAGTAACATCATAATTAAGGTACTAATTAGAAATGTTTTCTTAAATCGAATTCTAGATGCTGAGATTACAAAGCCAGCCAAAGAAGCAGTAATTGTCGCAATTACAACAATAGCTGCGTTATAAAGGACTGAATTAATTACCCATCTTCCAATAACACCATTATCAAAAAAAGTTAGATTATTCCAAGCATTTATATAACCTTTGAAACTACCAAATGCTAACGGATTGAGCGAACTTAATTCTGGATCAGTTTTGGATGAGGCAAGTAGCAACCAAGCCATCGGAATAATGCTGATTACAGCAAAAAATATCAGCCAAGAGTTGACAAAAAACATTCCAACCCGACTTTCTTGTCGAGTTGCAGATTTCAACTTCTTTGAACTCTTGATTGTAGTGCTCATAGATCCGCCTTATCAGAACTTTTTTTATCTCTAATAGTCTTATCATCAAACATATCTGTTCTAAAAATAACCACGAGGGCTCCAATTAAGCTTGGAATTAATAGAATTATTGAAAGTGCCGAGGCGCCACCAAAATCACCACTCTTAAATGCGAGTTCATAACTAAGTTGATCAAATGACCAAGAACTCGCAATTCCAGTGTAGACACCGGTGTTCAGAAGTTGTGGTTCAACAAAGATCTGTAATCCGCCAGCAAAGACAAGTACGGCCATATAAATTATATATTTACGAATGAGCGGGAGTTTGATGCGGAATGCCAGTTGAAGTGCAGAACAGCCATCAACTCGTGCTGCTTCGATAATTTCAGTAGAGATACTTTGGAGGGATCCATATTGAATCAAAATCCAATTCCCTGCCATGGAAAAGAAAGTCATGATTGCAATTAGATAGACAAGGTTTTCTGTCTGCCAAATTTGCCTTGCTGAGTTTATTCCAAAGAAATGCAAGACTGATTTTATGGGGCTAATGGTGGGTTCAAAAATTGCCCACCAGACAAGCACTGCGACCGCACCAGAGATAGATGCAGGAACGATGTAAGCCAAGCGTAAATATTTACTCCACTTATTTGTTTTAACATCTAGCATCAAAGCCATGGCTATAACAATAATAATCATCATCGGAACGAAGTAAGCCATAAATCCAAGCACATTTTTTAAAGCTGAAGGAAATCTAAAATCTTGAAGCACAATTTTAAAGGCATCCCATCCGCCATCTGGGTTAGCGATGGAAATTTTGGGAACTTCTAACACCGCCATGAACAATGGAAGTATTCCAAAGACAATCAAAAGGAAGATATATGGTGCAAGCATGGTCATCATTAAAAGATTTCGCTGCTTATATCCTCTTGGTTTAGACATCCAGACTCCTTAAAGATGCATTCAAACGCGCCTTGACTTAAGAAGCGACGGGTTTGAATTTATCAAACCCGTCGCTGTTTACTATTAGTAACTCTTAAGAATTACTTTTTGGTTGTTACCTCATAGCCCAATTGCTGAGCCAAGTTTGAGGTATATGTTGCATATGCATCTAGAGCTTTTTGAATGTCCTTAGACTTCGCCATCTCTGGAGCAAACGCAGCTCCCCATGCACCATCAGCGTCATAACGAACTGGCTTTACGCCGGTCCAGACTTTGCCCGCTTGGGCTGCCATGGCTGCATAAGGACTTGCCTTGTAGTAAGTGTCTGCATCAATCTTTGCTTTCCAAAGCTTATTTCCCGGGATATACGCAGGGAAAGTTGGAGCTCCGGTGCTCTTATCTGGATTGACTACATCAACAACGTTTCTCTTATCGCCCACCATAAAGAGTGCGAAATCGAGAGCTGCACGTGGGAATTTAGCGTGTGGAGAGATTGTATAGATTCCACCACCCCATTCACCGGAGTAATTGACTGTCTCACCTTCCCACATAGGCATTGGTGCCGCGGTTAAGCGACCTGTTGGGATGTTGAAGGAAGATGCTGGGCGAAGTACAAACTCACCAAACCATGATGGTCCAATGTGAGCAACTAGCTTGCCTTCTTGAGCAATCTTGATGTACTCAGGTGAGAATGCAGAACCTGGGTAGAAAACGCCTTTATCAATCAGCGGTTGTAGTGCTGCTGTAACGCGGGTGCACTTAGGTGATTTTGAATTGATAAGTACCCGAGTTGCGCTTAGCTCATTATTCAATGGACATTGTGATGGCCAGAAATAAGAGGAGTAAGAAGCTGCATCGCTTAGGGCTCCCAAGGAATATCCTGGATGCTTTGCGGCAAGGTCTGCACCAATTGCGAACAATTCGCTCATCTTGGTAGGGACTGTGTAGCCAAACTCAGCAAACAATGCTGTGTCATACCAAAGGACAGATTGCGCCATGTCATTCTTTACGCAGTAATACTTTCCATCTGAACCTTTGCACCAGTCATTGAGTTTGCCGAAGTTTTTGATCTCTTCAGCTTTCAACAGAGTTGAAATCTCGCGGGCATTTCCAATGATTGGGTTACGCAATACAGCTACATCGTTTGGTGGACCAAAAACTACATCTGGCCAACCTTTTTTAACACGGTTAAATAACTGTACTTTTGCTAGCAAATCACCTTGACTGTGAAGTTCGACTTTTACATCTACTTTGCCCTTCATAATCTTGGCATACTCTTTAGCGCCAGGAAGGCGTGGTGAATCCACCCAAATTAAAAGTGATGGATTTGCTGCTTGTGACGGCATGCTGATTAGTGCGCTACTTGCTATTGCAAGTACACCAACGGCTGCTGCTGCCCGCTTTGTTATTCTCAAGGATTCCCCCTATTTTTAATGGCTGAGAAATACATTTTTCTCAGCAATCTTTGGGATCATCCTAAAGTGAAAAAACGATTTTTCCTATATTTTTCAAATAATTAAGGCCATGGTTTTTCTCCGCTTAGGCTCAACTTTGTGACTGTTATCAAACTGTTATCGAATCTTCCTTTTCGGCCTGTCCGAATTGTAACGATTCAATACTTGTAAGGTACTAATCCTAATGCGAAATTATCTAACATTAATAAAACTCCGAAATGTTAGATTACTGATAATCGTTTCTTTTCCGGCTCGTATCTGCCAAGCGATGATCAACTTAACCATCTTCTTCCATGTGCAAAGAGTCACTGGTTCAATCACTTTGGCGGGAGTTGCAAGTGGTTGCTACCAGCTAGCCATCTCTCTCTCATTATTTTATCGCGCACGATTGATAGATAAATTAGGACAACAAAAACCGCTGATGTTTTTGGTACCGATTTATTCAGTGATGGTATTTTTTTACAAATACGTAGATTCAACTTTTTTACTTTTAGTGCTGCCAATGTTTATGGGTATGGCTTCTCCCCCAATTAATCTTTCAATCCGTCCATTATGGAAATTAGCTGCACCAATTCATATGATCAGAACTGCTTACGCCCTGGACTCTGTGGCAATAAATATCACCAATATATTGGGGCCGCTGCTAGCAACAACTTTGGCTCTCTCATCTAGGCCAGAGAGTGCATTAGAACTTTGTGCACTACTTCAACTAATGAGTGGTTTTGGATTATCACTTATTGCAGTCTCGAAGAGTTGGATTCCCGAAAAAAGAAACAAGGCTGATGGGGTAATTTGGAAAGCTAAAGGTTTGCAACTTCTCGCAATTCAAGGTGCTTGTTTTGGATTAGCCACCGGAGCCTTATCAGTTGGAATACCCGCTTACGCTTCACTAGAGGGAGTAGCAAAATGGTCTGCGGTAGTTTTCACTGGAATGGCGATCGCCTCTGTATTTGGGGCGTTGTTTGCCGGAATGATTTCCCGAAAAGCCCTACCAACTACTGCGATGGTTGTAAGTAATGCGCTTTGGGCTTTGGTAGCAATCCCGCTCGCATTTACATATCCAGACTGGAGTTTGCTCACCGTTGCTATTTTCTTTGGTTTTTTCGGGGGCGCAATTCGAATCTTTTTCTGGGAACTTATCGAAACCATTCGACCACCAGGTACTGCAGTTACCTCAGCCGGTTGGTTATGGACAATTGAAGGATCATTCATGGCGATAGGAGCGGCGGCCGGAGGATGGAGTGCTGATCACATTTCTCCACGCGCAACACTCTTGATGGTAACCGTCCCTACAGTTTTAAGTTTATTCACCATCCTTGCTAATAACAGCAAACTTAAATCGCTTTATAAAATTCATCTTGAACTAGCTAACGAACGCGCCCGCAATTTGTAATTAGAGAGGATCTCTAATTATCTCTGCTTGTAACCGTTTGGGCACTTCGGATTACTGCCCGAAACCTTCTTGGTCATTTTTCCTTTTACGCAGTTAATTGTTTTGAGTTTTGGAACTGTTTTCTTAACTGGTGCCGTTTGCTTGCTCGGCACTGCACTCGAACCCAATGGTTTATCTTGCACCAATTTCACTTTGATTGTTGGCGCTGAAAATGTGAAGTTTTTAGCAGACAAAAACAGCCACTCACGTTTTTTGTCTTCTCTCACACTCTCGGTTGCAACAGTTTGCGCATTTCCATCTGCGCCAATAACTGAGATTGAGGCTCGGAAAGGTGCGTCTGTAAAACCGTACAGGCATCGTGCAACTGATGATCGAATTGCTAAGTCATAAGATCCTCGCGTTAAAGTCACGCCATCCTCAGTATGGTGGAGGCCGGCGACTTTATAATTTAAAGTTCCGTCTTTAAATTCAGGAGCACCGGGTGAATAAATAAGTGCATTTGTGGTGACAATTCCAAGAAGTTTAGTTTTGTCTTCGAAGCAACCATTACTACTCGTTGCTCGATATCCATTTGCACTGTCACCTGCTGAAATTACCCATTGAGCCCGATATCCCGGTATAGTTTTCAGAATTGGTTCAAAGGCTTGAAAATCTTCAAAATTACCAACAGGGTCATATCCGCCCACTTGGCTAAAATCTGAATTGATCATCTCGTTGTAGCCAAACTCTCCACTGCCGAGTCTGATGCGCTCATCTAGTTTTGGATTATTTTTTAACTCGCTTTTCTTGATAAATCCATATGCTCCAGGCGCTGCTACCGGATTTGCTTCAATATAGATTTTGTTGAACTTGTCGCCGAGTGGTGAAACTTCTACATCCACATCTTTCATTCGACCGTAGAGCCATCCGGTCATTTCATTTCCCATTCTTAGGGATAGTCCAACACGGGTGTTATCCGCGAAATCTACATACTTTGCACAGGTGCCACTATCGGTCCATGCACAATCAGTAAAGTTGTCGTAATCATTTCCAGTTGGACGCATTCCATAGGTAGCACCTCCGTCTGAATTTACAGATGAATAACTTTCGAGCGGATAGTATTTTCCTGCAGTAACTGAAACTGGAAATACACTTACACGCATTGAAGTCAGAGCAATTGGAGCGTTCCGTTTGCCTACGCTTCCGGCTTTACCGCGATTTTGAAAGTAATTTACTCGGACATTCACTCCATAAGTTTTCGACCCAGCTTTATTTGCCACGGTTGGTGCGCTCCATAAACTTGGGCCGCCACCTCTAGGTAAGCCAGTGATCGAATCAGCTGGAGTAGTCAGCGATGTAATTTCTTTATTCAAAAGTGCCGGTTCTAGCGCGGTCGAAGATGTGCCTATGGAAAGAGCTTCTACACACATTCGATCAGTTGCTGCGCTGCACGGAGGGAGAATTAATTGTGCGTTGACATTTGCACCTTTGCTGCATTGTGGATCATCCATTGATGAACATAGAAACATTCCCCCAACACCATTTACACGATCGGCGACTGCTACGTTGCTAGTAATAACAGAGACATTCTCGTAGAGACTAGGTTGGCGCTCTTCAAAAGTTACACCGTAATAGCCTGGCTGGGCTCCCCCTGGTAATAAATCAAGTACGGAAGCACCTTGACTTGGAAACAGGTTAGCAAGAGTCATTGAGATAGATGCGAGAACAACTATTGAAATTTTTGCACCGCGCTTTATTCTCATAAGCCCAACTCTACTATCTCGTATCACTTTTGCAGATAGCCAGTTGGACATTTTGGATTACTACCTGAAACCTTCTTAGTCGCTTTTCCCTTTACGCAATTAATCGTTTTGAGTTTTGGAACAATTTTCTTAACTGCTGCTGCTTGCTTGCTCGTCTCTGTACCCGAATTCACAGGTTTATCTTGAAGTAATTTCACTTTTATTGTTGGCTGCGAAAAGGTGAAATTCTTGGCACTAAGAGTCATCCAGCCATTTTTTTCGGTGACTAGTTCGGAAGCGACATCTTGGGTTGAGCCATCACTTGAAAGTACGGAAACACTTGCCCTGATTGGTGCATTAGAAAATCCATAAAGACAGCGCGCCACATCTGAGCGTATTGCTAGATCATATGAACCTTTGAACACTGATCTATCAGCTTTAAAATGCAAGCCAGCAACTTTATAACTTAAAGCGCCATCCTTAAAAGCAGGAGCCCCTGAATCATAGATTGGTGCGTTAGTTGTCACTAGCCCGATTAATTTATCTTTCCCGGCTTGAGCAAAACAATTTGTTCCATTTGCATTATTATTGTTATTAGAAGCGAAATTCCAACGCCAATTATCTTCTGGGTTTGGCTTAATCAATTGTTCCCATACTTTAAATTGGTCAAAAGTGCCCGTTGGCATTAAATCTCCCCAAGAAGAACCAGTCTTGTTAAGTCCATCTTCAAATTGTCCATCACCGATGAACCAATTCTTTTTCAGATAAGCATATAAATCTGGATAATTGATTAAATCTTTTTTAGCCACCCAGGCGGTTCCTGATAGTAAATTAACTGAGGTTGCTTCCACCCGCAACTTATTATTTTTAGTATCTATTGCGGTAATTGCAACATCAACATCTTTCATCCGGCCAAATAACCAACCAGTCACTTTGCTATCCATCCGCAACGTAAGTGCAACTCTACTATTCGGTAAAAATTCTGCTGGGGCGGCACAGCTTCCCTTTTCAGTCAATATGCACTCTTTATATTCTGGGTATTTACAGCCCTCTCCCACCAATCGTGAAGAGGTATTAACTTCAACAAACCCGTAACCATCATCCGCAACCTCAAAAATTTCATAACCACAGTAACCACCTTTTTTAATATTAACTGGGACAACTTTTGCTTCAAATCTAATTGCTTCAAATTTTTGCGAATTTGCTGGAGCCTTTTTATCTATGTGATAACCGGCACTTACAATCACCGCGTATGAAAGTGCATTTCCTTGATGTGCAACAGAGGGCGCATTCCAGAGACTTGCCGATCCCCCTGCAGGTAAACCTAATTTGGCATCTGCTGGTGTTTTATTAGTCGTTAATTCATGATCAAGCACGGTCTTTTCAAGTGGCTTGCCTTCGGCGCCAATTTCCAATCCTTCAACACAAATGCGATCTGCATCGGAGTAACAGGGAGGAATTATTAAATCGGCAAGAATACTGTCGACATTTGCACAATGTGGATCTGTAGCAGATGCGCACAACGGATGATCGCCTTGTCCTTGCTTGCCAGGTGCTACTGGGATCCATCCACGCAAAGCAGATAGAGACCATTCAGGAGATGGATAAGGCTCTGAAAAACCACTACCAAATGATGGCGTAGCCGGATACACATAAGCCTGGCTCGCACTTGGCATGAAAGCAAAGAAAATAGCCGCTGCCAGCAAAGTTGCCCTAAGAGTTAATCCACTTCTCACGCAGCACAGCATATTGGCCAAAGATGAGATTTTAGCTTTTCGTAGGGAAACCCCCACATATTCCTACTCTTAGCAAAATATCTCAATCTTAAGGTGGAATTAGAGAGCGATTTAATCCTCTATGCCAATTAGCGTTGCGGAATGGAGCTTTATATATAATCTAGTTTTCTCTCCTTCTTAGAATGAGGTAATTAGATGAGAGCCACTTCAACCGGGAAAAAGGTCGCTGTGGCTGGATTAACTTTTGAAACCAATAGTTTTTCACCTGACCTAACTCACTTAGACACATTCCAGAGGTTTGCCATGGTTGAGGGTGACGAGTTATTTACCGCCGGGCTAGGTAAAGATGAAATTGCCGGTGCCATGGAAGTTGCTGCGCAAATGGGGATTGAATTAGTGCCAACGACTACAGCTGATGGTGGATGCGGTCCAACTGTAAGTGATGAGGCTTATGCATTTCTTAAGGAGCGTTTTGTAACTGGGATCGCCAAAGTTATCAAGGAGGTCGATGGCGTTTACTTACGTTTGCATGGAGCAATGACCACAGAAAGTTGCGAAGATGTTGAAGGCCATTTAATTGCCGCGGTTCGAGAGATGGTTACCCCTGATTTTCCAATCGCAGTTAGCTGTGACTTGCACGCGCACTTAACCGCAAAAATGGCACAAGGAACTGATTTGATTGCGGGATATCAGACCTGTCCGCACATAGATTTTTTCAATACTGGAAAGCGGGCGATGCGCTTACTTGGTTTGGCAGTAACCGGTCAAGCAAAACCAAAGTTAAGTTTCCGAAAACTAAATATGATCTCACCGGCTGAAGGTATTGATACAACTATCTGGCCATTGAAAGATGTCAAAGCACGAATCCATGAGATTGAAAAACTGCCAGGAGTTTTAGATGCCACTATTTTTTGCACTCAACCTTGGCTTGATGTGAGCGAATTGGGTTGGTCAGCACTAGTAGTTACCGATGAAAATATCGAAAGTTCACCAGATCTAGGGCAACAATATGCAGATGAAATTGCAAACTCGCTTTGGAATTATCAAGATGAGTTTCTATTTACAAAAGTGGACATAGTTGATGCGGTAAAAACAATAAACAACAGCACTCCTGATCAACGTCCCTTTGTATTCGCGGATGGAAGCGACAGCACCTCAGGCGGTAGCACTGGAGATAGTTCATTTATTTTGGCTGCATTGATATCCAATCCAATTCACGGGCAAGTGTTTATGTCTATAACTGATAAACCAGCCGCTATCGCCTGCGCAGAGGCTGGAGTTGGTGCCACAATCACCATTAATTTAGGTGGAACCAGAGCCACTAAATTTTTTAAGCCCTTACAAGTTACTGGCACTGTAACAAAAATTACTGATGGATCTTATCAATCCAAATATCCTTCAAAAGTTTTTAATGTAGGTACGACCGCACTACTAAAGATTGATGAAATCGAGATTGTGATTACCTCAAACCCAGCCTTTATGTTGGATTATCAACTTTATGATCACATGGGATTAGATATAACAAAAGCAAAAGCTGTGCAAGCAAAATCCGCTGGTGGATATCGTGCATATTATGAACCAATCGCTTTTGCCTGTATTGATGTTAATGCTCCAGGGCCATCTGATAATCGTTTAAGTGAATTACCATTTACTAAACCAAAAAGACCACTATGGCCACTAGATCTTGATGTTGTTGAAAAAAATTATCAATATTAGAAATTAATACATAACCCAGCCGCCATCAACATTGATGACTTGCCCAGTTATAAATGCAGCATCTTCACTGGCGAGGAAAACAAATGCTCCAGCAAGATCTGTGGCAAAACCACGACGTTTCAATGATTGCCATGGCAAAATTAAATCATCAGCCAGTTTGGGGTCCGGAGACAACGAGACCTCATGTTCGGTGCGAATTGCACCGGGCATTACCGAATTGATGCGCACACCATCTGCGCCAATTTCACGAGCAAGTGAGCGGGTTAATCCGATTATCGCTGCCTTTGATGCTGTGTAATGAATCTGCCCGGCTTGCCCAGTTTCAGTCATTACCGAAGTTACAGTAATTACACTTCCTTGATATTTTTTTAGATCATCGTAAGCGGCGTTTACTAATAACCATGTTGCACGCACATTTACTGCTTGAGTTAAATCCCAATCAGCCACTGTAATTTCGCGCCATGGTTTCAATTGCATCGCTGCAGCATTAGCCACAATTGTGGTGATTTTCCCAAATTTTTGTTGCGTCGCTTTTACTAAAGCTGCTGGAACTTCAGGATCAGATAAGTCTCCGGCTAATGCAATTACACCACCGTTAAATTGGGCAACTAAATCTTTGGCTTCTTTTCTGCGTTCTGGAATGTCTAGGTAGTTGATTGCGACTTGCGCTCCTTCGGCCACAAATGCACGGACAACTGCTGCGCCAATCCCTCTGCTTCCGCCAGTTATTAAAGCAACATGCCCACTCAGTCGTTGTGAACTCATAAGTTAAAGCACCGGAAGGTCAGCGGCAGATTTGTAAGCCATGCCTACCAAAGCCACAACATCCCCTGGAGTTACGCGTGGAAAACCTCTCTCAACGCCCAAGACCCCATCTTGTCTAGCAATTACCGGAACTGCGGGAACTTCTGGATTGTCCATGTTGTGAACTAATCCCAGAACTTCACCTTTTTTAATTGATCCTCCCAGTGGGAAGAGATTTTCATACAAGCCAAAATCATTTACTGAGTGATATGCACTTTCGGAGCGCATATCCAAAATAAATGCAGGAGGCAATCCTTGCTCTTCCCGAGTTTTTGGTGCGCCATTTAGGATTCCTAAAGTGCGCAGCGCATTATCTAATCCGTCTTTGGCAACTTTTACGCTGGTGTGATTTGCAAGTGCTCCCCCACCAAGTTCAGTAGTGAATACCTCTTTACCTTGACGCTCTGCTTCACCCGGCAATAGTGATGCCGGGTTAGTGGATGGTTGTTCTGGAAGAATCATGCTGTAACTGGCGTTCCAGGAGAGCATGCTCTTTAACATCTTGGCTCTTTGTTTTTCATCCTTTGCCCAAACCATAGTTGAACATGGGATGAAAACATGTCCGCGACCACCACTATGGATATCCATTACTGCATCAACTTTTGGAAATAATTCGTGAGTTAAATAGTAGGCAAGCTTTGAACTTACTGGACCATCTTCATTTCCGGGAAAAATCCGATTGAAATTAACACCATCTGGCCAATGTCTGGTTCCACCACGAGAGGCCTCTTGGGATAAACACGGAATAATAATTACCTGTCCATTAATTTGATCAGGTTTCAAATCGCGCGAAAGAGTTGTCGCAGCAATCTGGCCTTCATACTCATCGCCATGATTACCCGCAAGTACTAGTGCTCTTGGACCATCGCCATTCTTAATTGAGATAATTGGGACGTTGTATGTGGTCCACCCACTGTTATTGGTTGAATCACCGACTTTGAGGTATCCGGCTTGTTTACCATCTTTTGTTAGATCAAATGTGCAATTAACAGTTCCACTCATGCCAGAACTATAAAGAATATTCATACAAAACGAAAGATATTCCAGATAGAATTCATCAATAATGTCACGCTATTTAGAGCTATTAAAATTGCCCAACGCTCGGGCTTTGCTAATCACCTCCTTTCCAGCTCGAATCGCATATGGCATGTTGGCGCTAGCCGCATTCTTCAAAGTTGAGCGAGAAACTGGCTCGGTAGCAGCAGCTGGATTAGCAATCGGAGCTTTTTCGCTGAGTCAATCTCTTACCGCTGGAATTCGCGGAACTGTCATTGACCGATACGGCCAGAAGTGGCCGCTTCGCATACTTACGCCCAGCTACTGCGCAATGGTTTTGTATTTCAATACCTTAACTGAGAGAAATTCACTTCTGATATTTGCATTAGTAATGGGTTTAACTTCTCCCCCTATAAATTTATCTGTTCGGCCCCTTTGGAAAATTGCGGTAAAGCCAGAACAATTGCGAACTGCTTATGCTTTGGACACGTCAATAATGAATATTGCTACTGTCTTTGGCCCGGTAATAGCGACAACAATTTCATTATCCAGATTTCCAGATCTTGCACTGGACAGCGTAGGAATCTTGATTTTGATTGGCGGGTTGTCACTTTCATTTACGAAGATCGCACGTGATTCCATCCCAGAACCGCGTGAAGTCGGTGGCATTCCACTTTGGAAAAATAAAGGAATGCAACTTCTGATGATTGAAGGAATCTTTATTGGATTTGGTTGGGGTGCATTTGATGTTGGCGTACCAGCTTTTGCAACTTTGGAGAAAATTCCAGGATGGACTGGGCCAATACTTGGTGCGATGGGAGTTGCTGCAGTCTTTGGTGGTTTGTACGCAGGAATGATCTCAAAACGAACGTCAGCATTAAAAGGTTTAATTTTAAATTATGTGCTCTGGATGATTTTTACAGCACCACTTGCCTTTACTTACCCCGGTTGGAGCATGTTAATTGTTGGAGTATTCCTCGGGGCTTGTGGCGGCGCACTGCAAGTTTTCTATTGGGAAGTACTTGAAGCCGTCCGCCCTAAAGGAATGGCGGTTGCGGCACTCGGTTGGCTGTGGACAGTTGAGGGAGCTTTTATGGCATTAGGTGCTGCAGTTGGAGGTGTAGTTGCCAGTGAGTTCTCACCACGAGCCACATTGGCAATCACTTCAATATCTATTGCTCTTGGGTGCCTAATAATTGTGATTGGAAAGAACGCTTTAAAAGAAGCAGATCGAATTCCAACTACTGAAGAAGATTTATTAGCCATGGAACATGCAGAACAGGCAACGCCTACTAACTCCTAGATTTAATCTCTTTCAAAAATAGTAAATTCACCGCACAAAACGAATCCAACTTTTTCGTACGCTCTTTTTGCCGGAATATTATCGGCACGAACTGCTAACCCAAGACGCGCAAACCCTAATTCATTAGATTTAGCCACCATCTCAGCAAGTAATTTTGTCGCGAGGCCCTTGCCTCGTTCGTGCCCAGCAGTGCCAACTGAAGAAACAACTTTTTGACCGGTTTCCCACATTGTCACTGCACCGACTGCAATTAACTCTCCGCTTTGATTTCTTTTACCAGCCCAAAAAACTAACTCCGGATTTCCAGGCCAAACCGAAGAATTTGGTGCATGTGCTTTCAAAAAATCTGATATCTCAGTATCACCTTGAATTTCGACAGCCATAGGTGAATTTTCATAAAGTCGCGTTTCAATAGAGTAAATATCTAAATCTAACAGTGGGATCGAATCTACATAATTACTGGTATCCACTTTACGTTCAACCGTATATCTTTCCCAAGAAGAATCGATTGGTGGATTTACACCTAGCCCTAAGCCAAAAAGCTTCTCATCTACCCTGGTCAGCGAAACAGAATTTGAATTTCTGACTGCCTTTATGAAGCCATCTTCTGGAATGATCATCTGAGCTTGATTGGGATCTCCGGCAATCTCGATCGCCCATTTTTGCGCGAGCGCGTAATCAGTACTTTCGATCAACTCTTCCATTTTAGGTAATTACTTTTTCTTAAAACCAGCTGGGCATTTTGGATTTGTTCCACTTATTTTTCTAACAATCTTTCCTTTTACACAGCTAATAGATTTAGTGATTATTTTTTTTACCTCTGCTGGCGCAGCTGGAGCGGCATTACTTGTTACGACTTCTTGCTTAGTTTCAGCTTTCACAGGAACTGCTGGACTCTCTTCTTTGACAGCAACTTTTGCAGGATCGGAAGCGCCACCTTGAGCTAACTTAATCTTCAGTGTTGGAGATGAGAATGTGAATCCGTAAGCGCCTAGTCGAATCCAATTACCATCATCCTTAAATAAAGTTGATTGAACTCGAGAGCCGGCGTCCGTCGAAACTATGCTGACAGTTGCAGAAATTGGAACTTTTGCACCGAATCCATAAAGGCAGCGAGCAATAGCTCCATCCATGACTAAGTCATACTTTCCAATAAAATCGCTACCATCTGGATTGCTGTGCACTCCAGCAACTTTGTAATTTAAGTAACCATCCTCAAATTTTGGTGGACCGGATTCATAGGTAAGTGCATTTGTTGTAACCATTCCGATTAATGCTGTTGTCGAGTTTGCACCTGCAATTGCTCCCAAAATTGATGAAGCTTGGGGAAGGCATTTTGCGGCGGAAGCGCCTAGGCCTGTTGAATCTGATGCGGCTCCAAATCCACCGAATCCTCCAAATGCCCCGCTCGCTACTTCGGCCGGATTTATAGATCTAAATGACCAAGTATCAGTTAATGATGTTGCTTTATTTGCAAAGAATTTTTCGAACTCTAAAAAGTTTTTTAGAGCTCCGTCCGAAGATGCCGTTGTCATCATGCTAATTTCCCCTGGCGGCAGAAATCCAGATGGATCTCTAAAATTGTTTGAAATACTAGGCGAGACTTCGGTGGATGCAATTAAAGCCTTTGCCGATGGAGTCATTACCGGCGCTGCCTCGACCACCAATCGATTTTGAGTCTGTGTAATTGCAGAAATGTCTACTGTAGGTTCTGTTAAACGACCGTGAAGCCAAGAGGTTAGGTAGTTACCTAAATGTATTGTTAATTTAACTTTTGTATCTTTTGGAAAAGCTACCTCTACCCCACAAGTGCCATTCTCGGTCCATATACATTTTGAGTCACCTGCAGTCCCGCTTACCGTCGCAACACCTAGCGGATTTACCCACTCATACATTGCAATATCGCGCATGGAGGTGGTGCCCACAACATAGGGAACGACTGTTGCTGAAAACGCTTTTGGCTTTAACCCAATAATTGGAAACTTTTGAAAATCTACTTTAACTTTAACGGAATACTTTGAAACTTCACCTGCTGCAGCTAAAGCCGGAACTTCAAACAATGACCAGTTAGAGCCTGCTGGTAATTCTTGACTAACATTTGCAGCAAACGATTGGGTACCAATTGTTTTAACAACTGCCGCATTGCTTTGCGGGACCTTTGCTGTAGCAATCGATAATGCTTCTATACAATTTGCTTCAGTTGCACCTTTACACACAGGAAGAATTACGTAAGCAGTTAGCGAATTACTGCACTTTGGATCATCCCAACCAGTACATAAAGATTCTGAACCGTTATTGCCTTGCCCAGTAGTTATATATGAAAGATTATCTTGTGGAATTCCACCAAAATGATCGGCAATGTTTACATTAAAAGCGGTTGCCGCAGATGCTGGAGACAAGAAATTTCCAACTAGCAGGAAAACAGCCATAACCAGAGTTGATAATTGGTTTCGCATGCGCAGATTCTAGGCGGGTAAGGTGATTTCTAGTAGCAATCCACCCAATTTGCTGACACCAAGTTCGATTGATCCCCCATGCTCATTAATGATTCCGGACATGATGCTCATGCCCAAACCTGACCCACCAGTATCGCGGGATCTGGATTTATCAAACCGTTGAAAATGTTGTCTTCCTTCAACATAAGCTTTAGTGGGCAAGCCAGGCCCACCATCTCCAATTGCTAAATGGATTTTCCCGGAGCCAGAAGAGCTAGAAGTCAGCGAGATCTGTACCGGGGCATCTGATGGAGTGTGTCTGCGGATATTTCCAAAAGCATTTGCCAACATTTGTTGTAGATGTAAGCGTGATCCATTTAAGTAAATCTCACCATCGATTAAAGCTTCAACCAATCTTTGGGGATCTAGAGTCTTTAAATCATTTACTTGCGTAAGCACAAGTTCTGAGAGATTTACCTCTTCGCTAAATTCTGGAGTTTTTTGTCCTAACTCTGCCAGCAACAGTAAATCACGAATCAGGATCTCCATCCGCTCAATTTCGGAGGAAAGACGTGAATAAGCGCGCGCGCTTTGCTCAGGATCAACCAATTGCGCCTTACTCAATAATTCAACATAACCCTTAATTACTGTTAAAGGAGTACGTAATTCATGGGAAGCATCACCTAAAAATTCTTGCATCCGAGAGGCAGATTCTTTCTCAATACTTACCGCATTCTGCAATGACGTAACCATTTTATTTAAAGCCAAAGTTAGCCGATCAACCTCTGAATCACCCGATGAGGGTTGAATTTCAACTAAAGAATCCCCCTCAGAAATTTTTGTTGCTGAATCTACGAGCACTTCAATTTTAGCGATATCTCGGCGAATAAAAAATAAAATTAATAGAACTCCAAGAATTACTGCTACTAATATAAATCCAAATAATGTTTGAATATTTTTTGAACGCATAGCTTGTACATCACCTAGCGATGTAGCAATAATTATATATTCGCGATCAGGAAGTTGAAATGTTCGAATTCGATATGGAGTTTCACCACTTATTTCAATTCCACGAGCTTTTGCTTGGTTTAACTCGGCAGAAGAAGGAAGCTTTTCAAATGTACCAACTGGCTCGGTAAGTAATGTTAATTCACCACCATCTGGCAACAAAGCAACTGCAAGCGGTATCGATAACTCTTGAGATTCATAAAAGGCTTCGCCCAATGGATTCTCACTATTTAAAATCTGAGATAGCAAATTTTCCATAATGCTATCCAGCCTGGCAATTTCAGATCGCTCTGTTGTAACAATTGCTGCAGCACCAATAGAAAGTGAGACCAGAATCGTGATTGAAGCTGTTGCCAATGAAAGTCTTGATCTTAATTTCACTAAAAATTACCTTTGCTCATTTAGGTTCGACTAATTGGAATCCGACTCCTCTTACGGTGCGGATAAATTCAAGCTCCTCAAGGTTTAATTTTTTCCGCAAATAAGATATGTATGTATCAACAACCGTACTTTCGGAATCAAAATCAATCTCCCAGACTGCACTTAACAAGGTGGTTTTACTTAAAACTTTTCCTTTATGCTCCATCATGTATTGCAACAATCTATATTCAGTTGGAGAAAGTTCAATCACTGCGTCATCTAAAGTTACCAAGTGCAACTCATCATTTAATTGAATTGGGCCACAGCGCAAAATTGGCGAAGAAGAACTCTTGGGCGTAGATCGGCGCAAAATTGCGGCTACCCGTAAAAGTAATTCTTCAAGGCTAAAAGGTTTAGTTACATAATCATCTGCGCCCAGTCGCAATCCGCGGGCGATATCGGTCTTATCTCCACGTGCGCTAAGCATCAGCGCCGGGGTCATATCCCCCGTGGAACGCAGCCGCTCGAGCAGTTCAAAGCCATCCATTAGCGGCATATTTATGTCGATGAGTAAGAGATTGGCCGGGCGCTTTCGCAAAGCGGTGAGGGCGGCCATCCCATCACTCGCCTCAAAAGTGTCATATCCGCCCAGGCGCAAGGCATCCCCCAGCAACTCACGAACCCCTGCCTCGTCATCAACGACCAATATCAATGGCGTATCTGTCTTAGCCAGCCCTGTTGCGCCCGTCATCTCTGCCCCCTCAAATTGGCCGATATGAACTCTCTATCAGGTGAGGCTACTAGTAGTGCCAATCCAATTGCACCCCCTAAATAGGGGATTCCCCTCAATCCCATAAAGCGCGAACCATTTTCACAGAACCCTCACAAAATCAGATGAGAGCATTGGCGCATAACTTCGATACCGTTATCGAAGTGCGAATTGCAGCAAATTGCAGCGAATGACAGCGAATTGCAGCGAATTGAGGAGTCACAAATGGCACAAAGACCGCGGAGCGCTTTCAAACTCTCGCTAGCCTTGCTGATTTCTGGTTCCCTCTTAATTCCATCTGCACTCACGGCGCAGGCAGCGGAAACTCCCGCTCCAACTCCCTCAGCATCTGCAACCGGAACTTATGAAGAACAACTTGGTGCTTACAAAGTTGCTTTTGATGCTTACAAAATTGCTTTAGATAAATATAAGCAAGATCGGCGCAGCGCAGAAGCAATTTACAAAGTAGCTCTTGGTAAATATGAATTAGATGTAATTGCATTTGAAGAAAAGCATAAAGTTGAATTAGTCACGATTAATGATGCTTTTAAAGCTGCGATTGATAAAGCGCGAGCAGATCAACGAAATTCTCAAAGTAGCGCAAATACGCCAGAATCAAGAAATGCTTTGCGAACAGCTATGAGTGCGGCAGTAATGGCAGCAACAAAAAACCGAATAAATGAAATCGATGCTCTTGGTGACATTCCCGTTAAACCTGAGCGCCCGGTATTTGCACCACCTCCAGTCGAACCACGGAAGCCAATTCAAAATCCAAAAGAAAATAAAAATCAGAAGAATCCACCAATGCAACCAATGCAACCAAACAAGCCTGGTGGGCAGAACAATCAGCAACCCGATCCAAATGTCCAAAGTAAAGTAAACAAGCCAGCAAAAAATCAAAATGCTGCTGGAAATTCAGCGGTAGTTGAGAGCGAGTTCGCTGCCTAAAAGTAAATTTATTACTGCGAGTTAAAACCCCGAGTCGACCCCTCGGGGTTTTTTAATTCTTATTCTTTTTGGACTGCTTCAATTAATGCTTGGATATATCCATTTGCAAATGCCCGCCCACGATGTCCCCACTCGGTATCCCCATGAGTATGCGGAACATGGTCATCCATAAAGAAGCCATCAAAGTTGTGCTTGTGGTAGATCTTCATCGCTTTGTACATATCTACATGCCCAGTGTTGATGAACTCCTCTTTGAAAACTGGAACTGGACCAGAAACATTTCGGAAGTGGACATACAGAATCTTTCTGCGTGAGACGAAGTACTCGATCATCTCGTAGATATCATCTTTCATCTCTGAAAAACTTCCTTGGCAAAATTCAATTGCATTGCTATCACTTGGATAAATCTCGATTAAACGCTTATAAGCAGCAAATGAGCGGAATAGGCGTGGGATCCCACCTAATATTGGAACTGGTGGGTCGCTTGGATGAATTCCTAATCTAATTCCTTCTTCTTCTGCGATCGGAGTAATGATTTTGATCCAGTACTCAAGATTTGACCACATCTCTTCTTCGCTATATTCGCGATCATGCGAAAGTGGGTACTCCTTAGCAATATTTTCATCAAATGCTGTAGCGACCGCCCCGCCACGAATTAACTCTGGTTTCGTACGCCAAACAAGGGAAGGCTCCCAGTTATATCCAAAGATTGGGATGCCAGCTCGGGCGATATTGCGAATCGTATAAATCATATTTTCGATCTGTTGATCCCGCTTCGGACCGTTAAGCATGATGTGGTCATAGAAATTACTTGGCACATTTTCCAATGCCGTTAATTTCATACCAAAGTTTTCAATTCCCAAACGAAGTTTCACTAAATCATGTAACTCAAATTTTCCACCACTACTTGGAATCCCCGATGTGTCATATGACTGAATTGCCACATCGGTGATTCCAAATTGTTGTGAAAATTGCAACTTATCGCCATGGCTAAAACCTGTGCTGATCCAAATTCCTTGACCTGAACGCATCTTCGCCACAGCCTTTCGTTTTATTAAATTAATTAACCCTGCTTCTGAACTGCCTCGATCATTGCTTGGATATATCCGTTTGCGAAGGCGCGACCACGGTGCCCCCATGGGGTATCTCCATGAGTATGTGGAACGTGATCATCAATGAAGAATCCATCAAAGTTGTGCTTATGGTAGATCTTCATCGCCTTGTACATGTCGACGTATCCGGTGTTTACAAACTCCTCATAGAAGACTGGCACTTTGCCAGAGACGTTGCGGAAGTGAACATAAAGAATCTTCTTGCGCGATACGAAATACTCAATCATCTCGTAGATATCATCTTTCATCTCTGAGAAAGTTCCTTGGCAGAACTCAATTGCATTGCTATCACTTGGATAGATTTCAACTAAGCGTTTGTAAGCCGCAAATGAACGAAGTAGTTGTGGAACGCCACCAAGAGTCTCAACTGGTGGGTCACAAGGATGGATTCCGAGACGAATTCCTTCTTCTTCGGCAATTGGAGTAATGATTTTGATCCAGTACTCAAGATTTGCCCACATCTCCTCTTCGTTGTATTCGCGATCATGAGTTAATGGATACTTCTTGGCAATATTGTTATCAAAAGCTGTAGCAAGTGCTCCACCACGGATTGCAACCGGCGGTGTACGCCAAACATGTGATGGCATCCAGTTGTAACCAAAGATTGGGATACCAGCACGGGCAATATTTCGAACGGTGTAAATCATGTTTTCAATTTGTTGATCCCGCTTTGGGCCATTGAGCATGATGTGGTCATAGAAATTAGTTGGCACATTCTCAAGTGCGCTTAACTTCATTCCAAACTGCTCGACCCGGAGGCGCAACTTAACTAAATCATGTAACTGCCAACGCCCACCATCACCCGGGATCAATGGAGTGTTAAAGAGAATATCTGTAGCACCAAATTGTTGTGCGAATTGTAAATACTCCTCGCTGGCTACTTGAAACTGACCAAATCCTGGACGCATCTGAATACCTGCCTTCTTGTGAGTATCTATTGGATTTTTGACTTAACCTTTTACCGAGCCTGTCTGTAAGCCTTCAACAACAAATCTTTGCCCAGCGAAGTAAAGAGCCATAACTGGCAAGGCGGCAATGGATGAAAACGCCATCGTGCGGCCCCAAGGAACTTCATCAGCAACACTTAAATTAAGAATCGCTACTGGAACTGTGCGCATCTCTGGTGAAATGTTAATTACTAGGGAATAAAGAAGTTCGTTGTAAGCACCTGTGAAAGTGATAATCGCGACCGAAACTAACCCTGGCGCAACTAATGGCAACAAAACCATCCATAACGCCTGCATACGGCTTGCTCCATCAATTCGAGCTGCTTCTTCTAACTCTGCTGGAAGGGATCGGAAAAATCCGATTAATAAATAGGTGCCTAGTGGAACCATGAAACTTAGGTACACCATTATCAATCCTTGCAATGTGTTTGAAAGACCAATATTTGCCATAATCACGGCCAAAGGAATGAAAAGCAGTGCGCCTGGAGTCAAAAAGGCAATAATAATTACTCGTCCCAAGGTATCGCGACCCTTAAATTTCAAAATAGTCAATGCATAGGCAGCCATCACGCTAAACAAAACTGCAATTAACGTTGCTGTTCCACAAACAATCACACTGTTTAGCAGAGATCTTTTAAAATCAGTATTTTCAAACGCTGCTCGATAATTGTCGAGGTTTGAATCTACCGGCAAGAGTGTAGATTTAGTCCAAAGTGAAGATTGCGAACGAAGTGACAAAGTAATCATGTAGTAAACAGGGAAAAGTACAAATATAGCTACCAGTGACAGCATGGCATATTTAAAGATTGAAAACTTTATATTTTTTCTCTGCATAATTAATCCTTCTTCAACTTATTTAGCAGGAATATTGCAATCACAATTGCAATTGGCACCATGCTCAGCGCCGCTGCTGCAGATTCGCCGATCTGGAATGCGGCCAAACCACGATAAGCAAATATCGGCAAAATTACCGTTGCATCAGACGGACCACCCGCCGTGGTCAACCAGATCGCTTCAAATGAGTTGATGGTATTAATTGTTGAAAGCATAAATACGATGAGAATTACTGGTCTAATACCAGGAAGTGAAATATTCCTAAATCTGTGCCAAGCATTAGCACCATCTACGGCTGCGGCTTCATACAACTCTTTTGGAACTGCTTGCAATGCAGCCAAAAACATAATTGCCCAGAAAGGGAATCCGCGCCAAATGGTGGCAAAAATAACGGAGGCCATCGCCCAAGTCCGATCTCCTAAAAATGCAATAGGAGCATCGGTTATTCCAGTTTTTGTTAGAAAGATATTAAGTGCACCTACATCTGGATTGTAAATCAATTTCCAAACCATAAATGCGACGAAGCCTGGCATAGCGTATGGAACTAATACAACAGCGCGCCAAAATCCGCGCGCCACCAATTTTTGGTGTAACAAAATTGCTATCCCTAATCCTAAAATGAACTTCCCTGCTTGTACGAATGAGACATAAACAACTGAGTTTCTAGCAGCAGTAATAAACTCTGGATCTGAGAAGAGAGCGATGTAATTGTCTATCCCAACAAATTTTGCGTCATTTCCAAGCGTCTTATCAGTAAGACTTGTCCAAACTTCATAAGTAAGGGGATAGGCAAAAAAGAAAACTAGCACCGACATCGCAGGTAACATCATGAAATAGCCAAAGAGGCTTGACGGGGCAAAAATGCCATCACGTTTTTTAGAACTTATCGTCTTTGAATTCTCAATGGTATTTCTGGACATATTTTCTCCTCAATACCTTTATCAAATTTAAAAAATTCAGAAATTTGGGCGAGTCACATGTTCTGTGACTCACCCAAAACTTCTTAGCCGTTCTCTACGATCTTAAAGCTTATTTATCGTAAAGAGCTTGACAGACTGCTTGTGCCTCTTTGATCGTTTTATCAGCACTATCTCCATCAATTATGTGACGCTGAACCATTTTAGAGAGGTTGAAGTTTATTCCCATTGCTGCAAATGCAGCATTGTTCACATCTGGCCAAGCGGCACCACGGGAAGTGTTTGCTAATGCATACAAACCAGATAGATGTCCTTCTTCTGTCCAATAATTGAAGGTATATCCCTTTAATACTGGTCCGTAAATCGCATACTCCAAATATTCTTGCATATTCCGTTTCTCCATTAAATATTTAATTAGATCTTTGGCAAGTTCAGGATATTTTGTGGATTTTGGAATAACTCTTACCACGCCACCCGCTGGAGCGGCCCGTAATTTTGGACCTGCAGGTAGCGCTGAAAAGCCAGTGTTTTTAGCTTGGGCGGTCAATGCATCTGATTTTGGCCAAGAAGCAGAGCCATTGAGTTGGGTGATTTGCACAGAACCAGTATTCATAATGAATACCGTCTTGCCACCTATGTAAAGGTTGTTATCCCATCCACCATCTGTCGTTACTGCACCTGGAGCATATGCGCCTTTGTCGTACCACTTCTTCACAAATGCAAGGAAGTCTCGGGTTGCAGGTGCATCAATAGTGCACTTCTTGCCCGCATCATCTGCGTAACGTCCACCAAAACTTGCAAATTGGGCACGTAAAGTTCCTTCAGCATCACTAACATTTCCGAGTGCAAATCCGGCACCGCCAACTTTCATGGTTTTGGTGGCGGCCTCCATCAACTCTTCCCAAGTCTCAGGGGCTGTAGTTTTGGCTCCGGCTGCTTTAAGAAGGTCAACTCTTCTGAAAATAATGTTTCCAGTGACTCCGTATGGGATTCCTAATCCCTTACCGACATAATCTTTATCTAAAAATTGCGCAGCGCCTGTAGTCCATCCGCCATCACGCTTAGCAAGGTCATCTGCGATTGATTGCAGATCGAACAAATTTTTTGAACCAAGTTGCAACATCAAATCAG